>JANOXC010000018.1:0-30143 GCA_031418215.1 Bacteroidota bacterium | reverse complement strand
AAATATTTGTGATAAAATCGGCTGTCCGACAAAATTTGTACTTTTATCCATAGTTTGTTTAGTCTTCGTAAACCAAACATAACTATAAAGGGTGAGCTAAAAATGGCTCATCCTTTTATTATTTTTGTCGGACAACAGTGTAAATTTATGTTGTTGAAGATTAAAAAATGAATCATTAATATCAATATGATAATAGTCATTTGTTAAAGCGTCTGAAATCCTATTGTTGGCGAGGATTACAGCAGAATTTTGCAGTAAGCATTATTAACAACATAATCATGACAAAGTTAATCACACCTTCCAAAAATGAGTATCAACTCCAGATTGGATTGAATACCCTGCATGCTGAAACTATAGAATGGTTGTCAGAAATTGAGTTTGGCAAAACCGAGTTGAGTTTTCTTAATAAACTTCTCGATAAGTATTTTCTAAGAATTGAAGATACAGCAAGGTTATCAGCCTTATTTGACCTCGACAAAAGATTGAAGGGGTTTAAACTAAACGATTTGAAGCTTTTACACAAGGTTATGGTGATGCATGAAAACCGCCTGGATGCACTGGATGAAAATATGTTTTCACAGGATGAGCAAATGGTTCGTGATGAGCATGCTACAATTAAATTAAAGGCAGAAGTATTTACCTACAATATTAAAAAAATCAAAAGGGAAATATTTGATTTTGTGGAAAGAGAAATTATCGCTGTCGGTAAAAGAAAAATTGATTTGTTATAAATAAATTAGGTTGTATAATATTGAAAAAGTAATTATGCACCTCAAGTTGACTTCATTAAATATGGGAGATTAATAGTTTTGTTTCTTTTGATAATATTTTAATACAATATACCAGAGAGCGATTTGAGGGCGCATCGCTAACATATGTTATATATGGAAACATGAAAGCATTGTTCGTTGCCTGGTGGAGATAGTTCAAACAGAACTGCTATTCCTAATCTTTTGTTTTTTCTTTATACCGTAATAGCTGTGCCCTAAGTTCATCAAGCATTTCGTCAGCTGCCTTGTAAAAATCCGACTCCTGTGATTGTGAAAAGAACATTTTTCCAGGAATAAATATTCTGGCTTCAGCAATGCAATTATTTTGTTTGTCGTTTTTTTCAACGGATAGGATCAATTCACATTTGGTGATTTGGGAATAAAATTTCCCTAGTTTTTCTATTTGAGCAATCAGGGTTGACCTTAAATTATCATTTATTATTAGTCCGGGTGATTCAATGTTCACCTGGATGGCATTGATGTCTATTGTTTTCATAATTAGATTATATTCCAAAAGTTTTATTGTTTATTTGATTTTCGTTGTCAACATTGCTCTCATTACCCTTATTATAAAGGAATTCATCTTCATTGAATGGATAATTCACCTGTGTGCTATCACTTTCAGAAATTTCATTATGATAGTTCAATTCCGAAATCTTTTCAGCACCCAGTTCTTCCCTTGAGATTTTCTTTTTTACGTCTGAATTTTGATTTTTCATTTTGCCGTTATTTTGTAATATATTTTATGAAAGTATTTTTTGCATTTAACTATCGCAATTAATCTGGCTTACCCAAACGGCCGAATATGTTATTTATGTACAACCAGGATTGGATAACCTGAATCATAAGCGGTCATGTTTTTAATAAGATTTTCGTGAAATAGCCTATATATAAAATCATGCTTTTCCATGCAAAGCACAAGTACGTCGGCTTTAACTTTATCAAGGTGTTTAACAATGGCATTGCAGGGGTCATTATCTGAAATACGATCAAAACTGATGCTTCCATTGTAGCCTAATTTTTCATCAGCAATACGGCAATAGGAGCCGTACAGCTCTTTGTCGGCCGGTGAATCATTCAAACTAACATGTGTGAAAATTAATTCAGGTTTGAAAATGTCCAAAAAATCTTTAAGCTGACCCATTAATAGCTCATCATTTTTTCGATAGCCGGTAGCATAAACAACTTTTTCAAATTTTGTGTAATTACAACCATCAGGAACAATTAAAACAGGACAGGTGGCTAACTTTGCCAGTTTGTAACTATGACTGCCGTTGTAAAACTGGTTCAATGTTTCTGCTCCATTGGTTCCAATTACTATGAAGTCGAAGTTGCGGGAAGTTTCTGAAACTTTATTTTCAAATGAGGACAACGAAAAATCAATGATGTAATCACAAGAGATAGAAAATTCTTTTGCGGTATATTGACTTATATCCTTCAATTTCTTCTCAACTTCTTTTGATTCAAGTACAGAAGGCAATTCTCTACCTGTAAACATTGTAACCCCTTCAGTAACGTGCATTGGTTGCACATACATCAAATCAAGGCTGGCATTCAAGGCGCGCGCAATACTAGCTGCAAACTCAACTCCGCTGTTTCCGGCGGAAGAGAAATCAGTTGGGCAGAGAATTTTCATAATAACAGATTTTATTGATACAAAGTACATGATTAAAAAAAATTGTGGAAATGATTATAATCAATAAATGCAATGAGATTGCTCATCTTTATTTGTATGAAACTAGTTACTAAGCCAAAATGGAAACTTGTTGAAATTCCGGTTTAGTATGCGATTTGTTTAACTATCTACAGTTGCCTGGATCTTATGATGAATTAGGCTCCTTGTTGTGAGAAATATTATTGCAACGAACAAGTAATGGATCCTATTTTTGTTTCTATAAAAATTAAACATATAATTAAATTACAAAGCCATGAAAACAGATTTAGAATTGCAAAAAGTTGTTCAGGATGAACTCTTATGGGAACCCATTCTGCTTAATTCTGAAATCGGCGTTACAGCAAAGGATGGTGTTATCATGCTAACCGGAACGGTTGGTAGCTATGCAAAGAAATTGGCGGCAGAGAAATCGGCAAAAACGGTTATGGATGTTAAAGCTGTTGCACAGGAGCTCAGCGTGAGATTGGCTGGTGTTGGTAAACGTACAGATACGGAAATAGCACAAGCTACAGTAAGCGCTTTGGAATGGAATTCTGCCGTTCCTCATGAAAAAGTTAAATTGAAAGTAGAAAACGGCTGGGTGAAAGTAGAGTGAAGGGTTGAATGGCAATACCAGAAGGATACTGTTACTAAAAGTCTTGAAATTCTTTCCGGTGTTAAAGGGATTACGAATTTGTTAACTGTTATTCCAACTATTAAGTCACAGGTTATTAAAGATCAAATCACCAATGCATTCTATCGAAATGCTGCTATTGATTCTGGAAGAATTAGAATTGAAACAGATGGAAATAGAGTGATTCTAAAGGGGACCGTTCATTCCTGGTTTGAAAGAAAGGCTGCTGAGAAAGCTGCCTGGTCTGCTCCTGGAGTAATGCATGTCGAAGATAATTTACTAGTAACCTATTCGTAAACTATTTTTGGTTAACGGAAGGAGGGAAGGGTGTTTTCTTCTCTCCTTTTTGTTAAAATATATTTTATTTTGAATAAGCATTTTGAATTTTAATACTTGTAAAAGTTTGAATTTTCATTGAAATAATTGTGTTACTTTTGTATTCAGCAGTGGATATGGAAGAAAAAATTATAGCAGTGGAAAGTGAAGCCGGTTTCAGGGTGTTGTTTGAATACGCAACGCTTGGGATATTGGTAACCAATGCTAATGGTCGTATTGAACTGGCTAATCCCGGCGCTACCAAGTTATTTGGATATGATACCGCCGAACTGACAGGCCAATTGATTGAAATTTTAATTCCTGAAGGGTTGCGTCATAGACACGTTCAGCACCGGGATAAATATTTTGACAAACCCAAAGCAAGACCAATGGGTTTGGGAATGGAACTTTTTGCAAAGAAAAAAGACGGGACCATTTTTCCAGTAGAGATAAGCCTTGGTCATTATCAGTTGGGAGGTGAGCAATTGGCTGTGGCATTTATCACTGATATTAGCGCTAGAAAAGAATCCGAACAAAAGCTCAGAAAGAGCAATGAAGAATTGGAAAACCGCGTGCGTGAACGTACATTGGAGTTAACAGAAGCGCTTGAGCATCAAAAGGAAATAAATGAACTGAAATCGCGTTTTGTATCGTTTGCATCTCATGAGTTCCGCACACCTTTAAGTACTATTTTGTCAAGTATTGCGCTGGTTGATCGGTATATAGATTTAAATAATGAAGAAAAAAGGAAGAAACATATTGAACGCATAAAGTCTTCAGTTAAAACCCTCACTTTTATATTAAATGATTTTCTTTCACTTGATAAATTAGAACAAGGTAAGATTGAAGCGGAAAAAGAGACCTTTGATCTTGAATTATTTGTCCGTGATGTTTTGGAAGAAATGGATGGTCTGTTGAAAGAAGGTCAGAAAATTGTTTTTCATTATGACGGGATAAGAAAAATTACAAAAGACAAAGAAATTCTTCGTAATGTATTGCTAAATCTGCTTTCCAATGCTGTGAAATATTCAACGGAAGATAAACTAATTACATTGAATGCGATAGTTGCTGCTGATATGGCTATCATTGAAGTGATCGATCAGGGTATTGGTGTTCCTGAGGACGAGCATAAGTTTTTATTCAATAAATTTTTCAGGGCAAAAAATGCAATTAATTTTCAAGGCACAGGGTTGGGCCTGAATATTGTAAAAAGATATATGGAGTTGATGAATGGTACAATTGACTTTGAAAGTCAGCTTAACGAAGGAACAAAAGTCACCATTAAATTTCCGTTGATTGAACACAAAAAAAGCACGATTTTACTTATTGAAGATAATGCAGAAATTAGTGAAAACACTGCTGAGTTACTCGAGATTTCCGGTTTTAAGGTGAGGGTTGCTTTTAATGGTACCGAAGGGCTTTCGATGATAGAGAAAGAGCATCCTGATATCATCTTATGCGACATTCAGATGCCTGAAACCAATGGGATTGAAGTATTAGCCGTATTGAAGAAAAAGAAATCTACCTCATCCATCCCTTTTATTTTTTTAACGGCAAGCGTGGAGAAGAAGGAAATACTGGAAGGCCTGAAAATGGGTGCCGATGAATACCTCTGTAAGCCTTTTGAGTTCAATGTCTTGATAGAAGTAATTGAGCGTTGTCTGAAGAATAAATAGGTTGTGCATCATTCCTTCTCCTGATGAAAGTCATTTTTTTCCAATTATCAAATCCATATGTTTGTGGCATGATGAAGACAGTATTGGTAATTGATGACAATCTTGAAGTGCGGGAAAACACCGCAGAATTATTGGAATTGGAAGGATTCAATGTCCTGACAGCAACAAATGGGTTGGACGGTTTCGAACAAACCAAAATCAACTTACCAGATGTAGTGTTATGTGATGTCATGATGCCTGAATTGGATGGCATGGGTTATCTTAACCTGGTAAAAAAGGATTCTACTACTTCAAAAATACCACTCATATTTTTTTCGGCCGGCTCTGCGCCAATGGAAGTCAAATCAATGCAACATGATTATAGTTTCTTAAGAAAACCATTTACAGATGTAGCCCTGCTCGCTGCCATTACACATTGTTTGCATATATAAAAGCGACAAAAAAGGTAATGGTTAATGGTTAAATGTTAATGATTAATTATTTTTACATTTTACATTTAATATTTTACATTTTACATTATCTTAATTCTAATCCGGATAGCTATCGGGACTGCATTATTTGTTTCCAATAACTTTATAAAGATCAATCCATAGTACGGATACAGCTGCTGTAGTAAAGCAAATTAGCAATTGTTGAGATGATATTGAAGTAAAGTGGAAATGTGTCTGAGCCGGCTTAAAAAAGAGAGCCAGTGAAAGCAAACAGAGTGTAATGAAAATGACTAATGGTATTAAATGATTTTTGTATCCGATGGTTTTTAATGCAGTATGATTTCTTGATCGTCCGGTTAAGGTTAATAACACATTTGAAAAGATGAGGGTAGTAAAGATCAAGGTCCGTGTAATTGCTTCATCCAGGTTGGAATGCACAGCATAATAATGCATTCCTAACAGTCCTAAGGCAATGATAATACCCTGTGAAATACTTAAAGATAATTCACTCCAGGTAAAGAAGCCGCCACTGAATTTTCGTGGTTTTTGAGTAAGCATTTTTTCATCCATTGGCTCGTTTTCATAGGCGATACTACAGGTAGGACCCATTACCAATTCAAGAAAAATAATATGTACCGGGAAAAAGATGTTCGGATATTTCCATCCAAGTATTAAAGGAATGGTAACAACGGAAATTAAAGGAATATGAATGGAGATAATGTATTGAATGGCTTTTTTCAGATTAGCGTATATTTTTCTACCGAATGCAACTGCTGTTACCATACTGCTGAGATCATCATTTACCAATACCAGTGAAGCAGCTTGACGTGCAACTTCACTTCCTGTTGTACCCATGGCAATGCCGATATGTGCAGCTTTTAACGCGGGCGCATCATTTACACCGTCTCCTGTCATGGCGACTATTTCATTATTTGCTTTGAGGGCTTTTATGATGCGTAATTTCATTTCAGGCTGTGTGCGTGCAAAAACGTGTATGCGCGATACAATTTTCTGTAATACTTCATCGCTCATTCCTTCAATTTCTGCGCCGGTAAGTACTTCATCCGGATTTCTGAGTTGAATGATCCTTGCAATGCTGGAGGCTGTATCCGGAAAATCACCGGTTATCATTTTAACATCAATTCCTGCATTGTAAAAACTCTTGATAATGGCAGCTATATTTATTTTAGGAGGATCATTTAAGGAAAGCAGACCAAGAAAATTCCATTGAAAAGAATGCTGGTCTGACGGAAATATTTTTTCTTTCATTTCCAGAGAAGCAATGGCAAGCACCCTGTTGCCTTTGGCTGCCATTTCACGGAGCAATTGCAATATACGCTGTTGTTCTTCTACGCTTAAATTTGAATGTGAAATGATTCCTTCCGGCGCCCCTTTGCAGGTGGCCAATATTTTTCCTGATTCATCCTGATATATATGTGTCATCATGGGATGAATGCCGGAAAGCGGGTACTCCTGAATCATTTCATATTGATTGTTCTGTATTCCTGATTTTATAAAAGCCGTATCGATCGCTTTCTCCATAGCATCGAAAGGAACTAATTCACTGGCAAGCCTGGCAGTTAATAGCAGTTGTTTTATGCTTGCGGAATGATAACCTTGCGCTTCGCTGAGAATTTTGTCTAAATGGTAATCATAGATCTCAGCAACTGCCATTTTATTTTCTGTAATTGTTCCCGTCTTATCAACGCATATTACAGTAGCAGCCCCAAGCGCCTCTACTGTTTGTGGTTGTTTGACTAAGACATTGTTGCGCAACATGTGGTAAGCACCCAATGCCATAAATGAAGAGAAGGCAACGGGAATTTCTTCCGGCAGCACAGCCATGGCAATGGTAAGTCCGTGCATCAGTGCATGCAGCCAATCACGCGATTCGAGGTAATTATATATACAAACAAATGAAAAAGCTAAAAAACCCAGCATTGCCATCTTGTTGACAAACACATTTACCTGTTGCTGTAAGGGTGTTTTTTCTTTTTTAGTTTCCTGTATCAATCTGCCTAGTTGACCAATACGGGTGTTGTTACCGATATTTCTTACTGTTGCAATTGCACTTCCTGACGCTATAGTTGTTCCTGAAAACAAGAGGTTATTATCATTGTCTTTTGTCACTGAAAAAGATTCTCCTGTCAACAATGCCTCATTTACAGTAAGATCATTTTGTTGTAGTATGCCGGCATCTGCAGGGACTTGTTCACCTTCCGAAATAATTATTGTGTCACCAACAACCAGCTCTTCTGAAGCGATGGTAATAGCATGACCTTCACGTATTACTGTGGTGAGCGATTGTGATAGTTTTGCCAAGGCATTCACAGCTTGTTCGCTTCTGATCTGTTGAAAAATGGAAATGGCTGCTACTAATCCAACTGCACATAACATAGTAATTCCTTCCTGGTAAGATCCGGTTATGAAATAGATACTGCTAACAACAATAAGCAATAACATCATGGGTTCTTTAAAAACCTCAGCGAAAATTAACCATGCATTACGACGGAACTTTTTTGTGATGTTCCTGCCATTTATTTTACGACTGATTATTACCTCTTCATTACTTAACCCTTCAAAATGATCGTTTTTCATCAGCGTTTAAAAGGTAAAGTTTATAGTAGGTGAAAAAAAACTCATATTGGCATAACGATTTCCGCTTACAATAATATTTTAAAAATCTGTAAACGGAAATCGGGATATCAATACTTTAATTGTAAAGTAGTTCAAGTGGACCACAAATTAATGTATTATTTATTTTCGTTTAAGCCCGATAACATTAATTTTTTTCCGGGATTATTAATAAAGGGGTTTTAGTATGCAACAATATTCTTTTGGTTACACTTTCGCCAAATATTTGTGATAAAAGATTGCGTTGGTGTGTGTATATAGCCAGGCAATCAACAGCATGATGTTTTATAAAATAGTTGATACCCTCACTTGCATCAAGGTTGTTACAAAGATATCCTGAGGTTTTTTGATAGGTAAAATGCTTTTTAATTTGTTTGGTAAGTTCAAGTGTGTCATTTTTAAAATCTTCTTTTTCTATTGCACCACTCACATTCAGAAAAACAATTTCGGCATTAAACTCGCTTGCAAAAGGTATTAGTAGTGCTGCACTAGAGAGGTTATCTTTTTGTAAATCGGTAGTATAAACTATTTTATGCATTCCTTTGAATTGACTTCCTGAAGGTATAGCCAACACCGGACAATTTGCATGACGAAAGATTCTTAAAGCATTGTTTCCAAGAAATATTCTTGCTACAGCCCCATTTCCTGTTGTTCCAATAACAATTAAATCTGCTTTTTTCTCCAATGCCAATTCGACAATTCTTGCAGATGGCAATCCATGTTGAATTGCCATTGTTATTTTTACCGTACCGGCCTGTGCAGCAATTTTATGATGATAGTCTTTTAGTTTTTTCTCGGCTAACTCATGGTAAACTGTATAATACTGACCGGCGAAAAGTAATGGTGTTTCAAAAACATGCAGCAGGATTATGTCTGCTTTTAGTTCTTTTGCCATATCAATAGCATAAAGACAGGCATTATGAGAAGTTTTTGAAAGGTCTGTAGCTACAAGTATCGTTTTCATGATACTATATGTTGATTAAGATAATTTATTCCTTGTCAAAAAATAATCTAAAGTGTTTGTAGGAACATGGCATTAACTTTTGCTTTCAGTTCATTTTCCGTCATATAATCTGCTGTTGATGCAAGGATATCCTTGTCTTTAAATTGTTTTTCCTGTTGCAGATAATTTCTAAATTCCTTATGTGCTGTTCCCGGACCAAAAACCATAAGCTTGTCATAACATATTAATCCGGCAGACAGTTGTTTGCAAAAAATTTGGAATTGATTTTCATCTTTTCGGTGTTTGTTAAATTCATTGTTGGTTGACCTGAAGTGGCCCAAGCTCGTGCCATCGGAAGTTTCACCGGCTACATGAGCATTTGCTTTAGTTGGAGCATAAATTGTTTGAATAGTTGGCTCTTTTCCCGGTTCAATTAGGTGCGCTTTTTCATGATCCATCCACACAGCAATAAATTTATTTTCTTCAGTTTTCATAACTTTTATTTTAGTGTAAAATTATCTTCAAAAACTTTTTATATTTATGATGAAAGTCATAGTCAAGATTAATTAAAGTCATGGTAAGCTGGGTTGAATAGGGATACTTCAAGCAATTTTCAGACGAAGTAAAAATTAGCAGGAAGTGTTGTTTTCAAGCCTTGGCATTGGAAAAAAGTACTTTGTCATACATTCTTTCCTTCAGCTCATTCATTTGCTCATTCAGATCATCGAAAGCGGTTTTAACGGCAATCATGAAATCACCTCCTGTTTTATAAGAGCTGTACATAAATCTTGGAACAAATAACCTTACTTTTACTTCACATTCGCCATGATTCATTGCATTTTTCTGAAGTACCACTTCACACCTTTCAATGTTCTTAAAATCTTGACCGATCTGATCAATTCTATTGTGTAAATAGTGCTGTATTTCGGGATAAGCCTTTTCAGCAGAAGAATTGGATAGTATTTCGTATGTTTTCATCTTTTGGGGGTGTTTAAAATAATTTTAATGAATACAAGAGTAACTTGGTTTTTAACCCATTTTACGACAAATGTCTCTAAAGAGTTGAGCAGGTGGAATGATATTTAAACTACTATAAAATGATTTATATCACTAAAACAAATAGCTTACGTTAAAATATTGCCACAATTCGGGTAAAAGCAAGGTATTATTGAAAATGTTAAGTTAAGGAAGCAGTTTTGCCAAAATCAATTTATTTTATCTAAATCTCTAATAGCCTTATCTTTGACGGTATGATAAAGCAGCATTGTGTATTGAAACTTCTTTTCACATTTTTAGTGCTGTGCATGTCCACCGTCAATGCCCAGCGGCTCGACCGTTTTGGTGCCGACACAGGCAGCGAAACCAGGAATGGCATTCCTCATCGTATCGGATACACGGATATCAAAAATTATTTTGGATATATAGAGCCGGGCGCTCCTGCTGATGGTATTCAAGAAGGCAAAAATATTTTTTTCCTTTATACCTATATAAATGATACACTTCCCGAAATAGGAGTAAGGATAATTACTCCTCTTCATGAAACAGTTTCACCCAATAAAGGAGATTTTGTTTCAGAAAATTATTATGAAAATGAAAAGGAAAGAACCAATTCTTTTAATTCCTGGATTGCACTGGAGTATGCCGACAACATAAAAAGTCAAGCCGATATTTCAACCAATCCAAAAGGAATACTATGGGATCAACTGGGTTTTAATGATGACTCCAATGAACTCTATAATAAAACAAATTCAGTACTCAGAATTAAATCAACAACTAAAAAAACATTAAAGCCTGGATTGTACCGCATTGTTTTTTCCTCTGTCAAAGAAAAAGAAGTGGTCAAAGGGGGATTTTTAATTCAGCTGGGTTCAACAATAAGTTTACCAGGTGTGAAGCTAACATCAAATATAGAAGAAATTCAATTAAAATAAAGTTTTTCAATATTCAATATTAATCATTCAATATTCAATATTTTTATTTTAAAACTCCCAACTCCTTCCCAACTTTTGTAAAAGCAGCAATGGCTTTATCCAAGTGATGCCTTTCATGAGCAGCGGATAACTGAACGCGAATGCGCGCATTGCCTTTTGCAACAACAGGAAAAAAGAAACCAATTACATAAATACCTTCGTCTAATAACTTACTTGCAAATTCCTGTGCCAGTTTTGCTTCATAAAGCATGATGGGCACAATTGGATGCTCACCGGGCTTAATCTCAAATCCCGCTTCCGTCATTTTAGCACGGAAATATTTGGTGTTCTCCCATAGTTTATCGCGAAGTGCAGTTGTTTCACTAAGCAAATCAAGTACTGCAATGCTGGCACCCACAATGGCAGGAGCCAATGAGTTGGAAAATAAATATGGGCGCGAACGTTGACGAAGGATTTCGATGATCTCTTTTTTACCTGAAGTAAAACCACCCAAAGCACCACCCAATGCTTTACCCAATGTTCCGGTGATAATATCAACCCTGTTCATTACATTACGGTATTCATGTGTGCCTCGTCCGGTCTTGCCCATAAAACCGGAGGCATGACATTCATCAATCATCACCAATGCTTTGTATTTATCGGCAAGGTCACATATTTTATCAAGTTGAGAAATGGTGCCGTCCATGCTGAACACTCCATCTGTAACAATGATACGGTGACGTAAAGACTGTGTTTCTTTCAATTGTGCTTCAAGATCCTCCATATTATTATGCTTATAACGATACCGTTGTGCTTTGCATAAACGAACACCATCAATAATGGATGCATGATTTAATTCATCAGAGATAATGGCATCCTGATCATTGAACAAAGGTTCGAAAATACCACCGTTGGCATCAAATGCCGCTGCATATAAAATGGTGTCTTCCGTGCCAAGGAATGTTGCAAGTTTTTGCTCCAGTGTTTTGTGGATATCCTGTGTACCGCAAATAAAACGAACGGATGACATGCCGTAACCGTGCGTATCGATGGCTTTATGTGCCGCTTCAATTATTTTTGGATGGGAGGAAAGCCCCAGGTAATTATTCGCACAAAAGTTGATGACTTGTTTTCCGTTGGCAATAATGTCTGCTCCCTGAGGAGTGGAAATAACTCTTTCCGTTTTATATAATCCTGCTGATTTGATTTCATTCAGCTCATTTTCTAACACTGGTTTTAAGGTATCGTACATGATTTATTTATTTTAATTCAATTATATATTATGAATGTTGTAATGTTAAGCCAATTGAAATTGTTTGCCCGGCAATGCTTTTACAATGCCGTTTAATTCAAGTTTTAAAAGCAATGCAGAGGCTTTTCCCATTGGTATTCGTGTGGAAAATGCAATAGTATCCAAATCAACAGCAGGGTTTTCACTGAGGATGTCAACTAACAATTTTTCTTCCCCGGTAAATTCCATAAATAATTGTTTTTGCTGTGGAATTATTTTGCGGTCGGGTGCTTCATCCCATTGCATCATTTTCAAAATGTCATCCGCTGTCTCTGCCAAAGCAGCTTTATTTTCCCTGATCAGGCGATTGCATCCTTTGCTATATATATTCGTAACATTGCCTGGAAAAGCAAATACATCACGGTTATAACTATTCGCTACATCAGCAGTAATTAATGCGCCGCCTTTCTCTGCAGATTCAACAACAATAACGGCATCGCACATGCCGGCAACAATACGATTGCGTGATGGAAAATTTTCGCGATCAGGGTTGGTGAGACTAGGGAATTCCGTTAGCAAACCGCCATTCATCATCATTTTTTCGGCAGTACTTCTGTGATTACCCGGGTAAATCCTGTCAAGGCCATGAGCCATCACTCCAATATTGGTGATGTTATGTTTAACTGCCGCTTTGTGTGCGCAAATATCAATACCATAAGCCAGTCCGCTCATGATCATGATATTTTGTTCGCCCAATTGTTGAACCAATTCAGCAGTGATTGTTTTACCATATTCCGATGCATTACGGGTTCCTACAATTGCTACCATCCTTTCGGCATTTAAATTTGCTTTTCCCTTAAAATATAACAACAAGGGTGCATCATTACAATTTCTTAATCGCTGCGGATAATTTTCTTCAAGGTAGAAAAATGACTGTATCTTATTTTGTTCAATAAATAAACATTCGGCTTCTGCCTGTTCAAATACCTTTTGTTTTACAATGGCTTGCGCTAACATAGGTCCTATAGCAGGAATTTTAAGCAAGCGGTATTCTTTCTCATGAAAAACTGCTTCAATACCACCACAGTAACTGATCAGGTTGCGGGCCGAAACAGGTCCAACACCGGGTATCAGTGTAATGGCAATCTGGTATTTTAGTTTTTCATTCATTTATAAAAAAATAGTTAAGGCTACTTCTTTTTAGCAGGAGGCGCATTCCAAAGATATAACAGAATTAGGTTCTTGCTTTCATCATCAACAAATGACCTTGCCTGCATCTTGTTAACCTTTTCAATCCATTCATCATGATTGTATTCATGTGGTAAATGGAGGTCATGGCAATTGCTGCATTTATTAGTATAAATTTTCCTGCCTTTTTGAAGATCGGTTAGCGAGACATCAGCAGATACATTGGCTTCCGATGGTATATATAATTTAGTTGCACAGGAAGCGATGAAAAAGATACATGAAAAAATAACTAGAAGTAAATAAGTATTACCATTTTTTGATTTCAAATAATGCATGGTTTTTTTTAAGATTTTTTGAGGGCAAATTTAAGTCTTATGAAGCAATAATCGATTTTTTCAATGCTTCAATTCACTAATCATTTGCATGAGTTTGGTTTTAAGTTCGCCAATATTCAAACCAGATGAAGCAGCAATAAAAACACAAGGGAAATTCATTTTTGCCATCCAGGAACGTTGCAGTTCTTCTAAGGTAAGATTTGCATCTTCATTGCTGATATCAAATTTATTCATCTGCAAAGTTTTGAACAGATCAATTTTATTGAAAACCATGATGGTTGGTTTGTTGGCCGATTTAAGTTCTACCAACGTTTGCTGAACCACTTCAATCTGTTCTTCAAAAGATGCATGAGAAATATCAATTACATGTATCAGGATATCGGCTTCCCTGACTTCTTCCAGCGTTGTTTTAAAACTTTCTACCAAATCATGTGGCAGCTTGCGGATAAATCCAACGGTATCTGACAATAAAAACGGCGTTTCATTTAACACCACTTTTCTCACAGTTGTATCAAGCGTAGCGAACAATTTGTTTTCCGCGAACACGTTGGATTTGCTTAACAAGTTCATCAATGTACTCTTGCCAACATTGGTGTATCCAACAAGCGCTACACGTACTAATCCGTAACGCTGTTTTCGTTGTGTAGCATTTTGTTTTTCAATGATCTTTAATTTTTCTTTAAGAATAGCAATTTTATTTCTGATGGCTCGCCTGTCTGTTTCAATTTCTGTTTCTCCGGGGCCCCTCACGCCAATTCCACCACGCTGTTTTTCAAGATGTGTCCACATTCTGGTAAGCCGCGGAAGGAGATAAGTGTATTGTGCTAATTCAACCTGCACTTTGGATTGCGCTGTTCGGGCGCGCTTGGCAAAAATATCGAGTATCAGATTCGTTCTGTCAAGCACACGGCACCCAACAATGTTTTCAATATTCCGGATTTGTGAGGGTGATAGTTCATCATCAAAAACGGCTAAATTGATTTGATGTGTTTTAATGTATTGGGTAATTTCCTCCAGTTTTCCTTTACCAACAAAAGTTTTAGGATCCGGATGTGATAATTTCTGCTGAAATCGGTTGATGGTGATTGCGCCTGCTGTTTGCGCCAGGAAAGCCAGCTCATCCAAATACTCATTTGCCGTTTCAATGGATTGATTTTGAGAAATAACCCCAATAAGTACCGCCTTTTCCTGAATAAAAAATATTGATTTTTCCGTTGCCACAAATGCTTTTTAAATTAAAATGCCAAAATAAAGAATGCGGGTTAATAAAGCTGATTAATTAACGTACACTAACCCGATTCAGCTAAACACGCTGATATGCAGGTGTTAAACTGAGCGTCAATCCTGCAATTTCCTGTTAATAAGTAATAAATAGGGGAGGGCATGATTAATTCAACCTGACTAACTTTGTTAAAGTCAACAGTGATGTAAATTTAGCATGAAGAGAAGAATTCTTGCCTTGATCCTTTTTGTGCCAACGGTTCTGGTTGCTGACGGATTTCACATGAATTCGCAGGGCATTAAGGCTTTGGGAATGGGTGGCTTTGCAACGGCAACGGCCAACGATGCTTCAACTGTTTTTTATAATGTCGGGGCCATTGCTCATTTGAAACAAAACACCTTTGCGGCCGGATTTAGTGCCGTTTTACCTTATACTTCCTATCTCGATCCTTTTGATGGAAATTCAGACCGAAATGTAACCCCTTCTTTTCCTTTTCATTTTTATGGTGTTTACAAGCTGAAGAATAAGTTTACTACCGGGTTTGCAGTTTTTACCCCATATACTGTTAATACAAAATGGGAAGACGATTGGGCAGGGCGGTATATTGTTCAGGAAGAACGCATGCAGACCTTAAATATTCAGCCGGCCCTTGCTTACGAAATTAATGAACACCTTTCAATTGGTGCAGGACCGATTCTGGCGTGGGCTCATACAAAACGTCGCCATGCTGTTGATGTAGCCAGCAGCACTGTTGAATTTGGAGAGGCAGAATATAAAAGCAGTGGTACAGGATTTGGATTTAATGCGGGATTGCACTATATATATAATAATATCAGCATTGGACTGAATTACCGCTCCATGCAAAAGATAAAATTGAACAATGGTACCGTTACTTATTCAGATATTCCTCAAGGGGCTGTTATTTTAGAAGGTACCCCATCAACAGCGGATTATCGTTCAGCAGTTACTTTGCCTGCAATGATTGAGACCGGCATCGCATATAATTTAAACACTAAGTTTACGGCAACTTTTAATTTTTCTTTAGCTCAGTGGTCAAAGGTTGATGCTGTGAGCTTTGATTTTGTTGATAATAAGGAGTTGACTTTTGCAGAAGGTGGAAACTATGATGACTGCTTGTCTTTTAATCTTGGTGGTCAATATCAATACAATGAACGTATGGTGTTCAGGGCAGGACTTGTAGTTGAAAATTCTCCTGTAAAAGATGGATATGGAAGTCCTGCTTCACCCGATGCAAATAAGTTTATTTACAGTGGCGGCGTATCCTATTTATGGAAACAGGGATTAACCGTTGATGGAGGGATTATGATACAGAATTATAAGTCCAGGTTAGAGAGCAATAATGTGAGTTATAATTTTAACGGTGAATATAAAACTACACTATATATATTAGGATTAGGTATATCTTATGCATTCTAAAAGGGGAATATTGTTTTTGTTTATTGGCTTGTTAAGTCTTTCAGGCTGCAAGAACTCATTTGATGAGCCAGCCATTTCAGCGGGCAATGCAGACTTCACACATTTTGTTGCACTGGGTGGATATTTTACCGCCGGTTTTGGCGATGGTGCTTTGACTTATGATATTCAAAAAAATTCCTTCCCTGCAATACTTGCTTCCCGTTTTGCTTTAGTTGGCGGCGGAGATTTTAAGCAACCATTGGTGAATCCCGGCCCGGGATTAGCTTATGATGCGGGGTATAACATCATTTCCAAATTAACATTAAATATATCAAATGATTGCCATGGTAATGAAGTATTAATACCTTTTCGTTCAGCAGGGGATCCTTCAAATGAAAATTGGATTGGCTGTGCAACTTGTCCTTACAATAATTTAGGAGTACCGGGTGCAAAGTCCTTTAATTTATCTCAAAACACGTTTGGAAGAAACCTTTATCCTCCGGGAAACCCGTTTTATCATCGGTTTGCTTCCGATAATGTGCAAAGCTCTACTATCCTGAGTGATGCTGCATTGGTCAACCCCACTTTTTTTGTTTTATGGGTGGGTAATGAAGATGTGTGGCAATATGCAAGAAGTGGTGGAATAGGTGACATTGATAGTATAGGGATGAATGACATTACGCCCGTTTCAACTTTTCAATCGGCCTACAATGGAATAATAAGCAGTTTGCTGGCCGGCAACGCTTCCAAAGGCGCTTTAGCTAATATCCCCAATATTGATTGTTTTCCTTTTTTTACAGCCATACCGTACAATGGATTGCAATTGACAAAGGCAGAAGCAGATCATTTGAATGCGACTTCTAATATTATTACATTTCATGAAGGAGCAAATGCTTATGTTGTTTATCCTCCCAATAGCAGTAACTATTATAGACAATTGGGACCCGGTGAATTTGTATTATTATCGGTTCCACAAGATTCACTAACATGTGATAGTTTAGGTACGCCTCAACACCCTATTCCCGCTAATTACATCCTTGACTCCGCCGAGGTAAATAACATACGAACATATACTGCTTTATACAATAATTTCATTGCGTCTGTAGCCGCTGTCAATGATTTAGCCTTAGTTGACATGCAAAGTTTTTTTAATTCATTTAAACAGGCTCAAATGAATAATGGTGTTCATTACACTAATCAATACCTCAAAAACAGTATATTTTCATTGGATGGGCTCTACCCTAATGCGCGTGGAAATGCCTTTATTGCGAATACCTTTATCAAATCAATTAACAGTAAATATTTGAGTACCCTGCCACTGGTAGATGCTAATTCTTATAGAGGCAATACTTTACCCTGACTTTTATAGCGAAAAGGTGCTTTAACATGCTAAATTCATGCAAAGACTTTTTTTAATGCGTAAATTTGTGGCTTCATTAAATGAGCAATAAAATAAGAATTCTTTCTTTTTTACTGGCAATGGTCGTTTTTTTATCGGCTACCGGTCATGTTTTTATCGCCCATTACTGTGCTATGGAACAGTCGGGATGTATTGAGAAATCAGATTGTTGTTGTACGAATGATGCTAAAGGAAATGGTGATGGATTTGCAGATAATACTACTTGTTGCATTAATTCAACCCAATACCTTATCAACCCCTTTTCAATTCGCCAACCTGAAAAGCATTTTACTTTCCTGAAAATTGAGGCAAAGGAGTTTCGGTTGTACAACAACTTTTTTAACAGCCATTATATTACTATTAGTAGCGTAAAACAATTTGCTGATAAGCCCGGTCCACCGGGAATACAAGACTTGCTGACAAAGATTAGTACATTTCAGATTTAGTAGATTTTTTTTAATGGTCATAGAAAATGATGGCCGTTTACTTTTTAATATCCTACAAATCTGAATCATCATGAAATTCAAATTAATTATGTTGTTGCCATTTATATATAGCAACAGCCTTCATGCACAGGAAATACTGCATGGAAAAGTCTTGGAAAACATAAAAGGTGCGGAGATCCCGCTTGTTGGTGCTTACCTCCATTGGGATGATTCATCGGCTGAATCCGTTACTGACAGTGTCGGTCAATTTAGTATAAGCTTTAATGTAAATAAAAGCATGTTTTTGATTGCCACCTATGTTGGTTACGAAAATGATACGATTATGGTAATGGATGCAAAAAAAACGGTCGTATTCAGGCTGAAAAATAGTGTTCAGGTAAGTACCGTGGAAATAAAAGGCAAAAGGGATGCTACCATGTTGTCCACCATTCAACCTAGAAATACCGAATTAATTACGCAGAAGGAGTTATTGAAAGCCGCCTGTTGCAATCTTTCTGAAAGCTTTGAAACCAATCCCACTGTTGAAGTAAATTATACCGACGCGGTGACCGGAGCAAAAGAAATTCAAATGCTGGGGCTTTCAGGAGTGTATACACAGATACTCACCGAAGCCATTCCTTCATTGCATGGGTTGGGAAGTGTTTTCGGATTGAATTACATTCCGGGTCCATGGATGGAATCTATACAAATTAGTAAGGGTGCCGGTTCAGTGGCGAATGGTCATGAGGCCATTACCGGTCAAATCAATGTGGAATATAAAAAACCGGAAAACATGGATGAGAAAATGTTTATCAATGTTTTTGGCGATAATCAGGGACGCATTGAGCTAAATACCATCAATAAAATAAAAATAAATTCCAAATGGAATTATATGCTCCTGTTGCACGGAAATATCAATGATAAAAAGTTTGATGAAAATAATGATGGATTCCTCGATATGCCGCTTACCCGACAAATTAATATATATAATAGGTTTCGTTATCACAGCGGAAATAAATTGGAAGGTCAAGCAGGGGTAAGGGTTATTGCGGAAGACAGGATTGGCGGACAGTTATCATTTAACGAAGAAACTGATAAAGGAACAACCAATGCCTACGGTGTTGGAGTTAGCACCAGACGTGTTGAGGTTTATACAAAAACCGGATTGGTTTACCCGGAGAAGTCTTACAAAAGCATGGGGTTGCAGCTCCAGGGAACCTATCATCAGCAACTATCTTATTTTGGATTGAAGAATTATGATGCAACACAAAAGTCGTTTTATGCAAATTATGCCTACATCACTATTATACAATCTACTATTCATAAATTAAAAGTTGGCGCTGATCTTAAAATTGATCATTATGCGGAGACTTATCTGAAGAGTGATTCTAAAAGGATTGAAACTGTTCCCGGAACATATGCAGAATACACTTTCGATAATGGAAAAAGATGGGGCATCATAGCAGCCGGAAGGGTTGATCACCACAATGAATTCGGCTGGTTCTTTTCTCCAAGAGGAAATATTAAATATAATTTCACACCTGATGTAATAGCCAGGATTTCCGGTGGAAGTGGCTTCCGCACTCCCAATATCTATGCTGATAATATAGGTGTAATGGCAAATAACAAAACGCTTATACAATTGGAAAAGCCGTTGCCTGAAGAAGCCTGGAATGGAGGTGTAAACCTAACAGCCCGTTTTCATTTCCTTGACAAAGAAGCAACTTTCTCAGGTGATTATTATTATACATGGTTTGTCAACCAGTTTATTACGGATCAATATTCAGTGCGTAATCTTATTTTATATTACAACCTACACGGTAATTCCTTTGCACAAAGTGCACAAGCTACAGTAACCTATGAACCAATTGAAAGATTAGATATTAAAGTTGCATTTAAACAAGATGTGGTTAAAACGGATTATATATTTCAACCCGGAGCTCCCCGTCCGCTATTCCCAAAGTCAAAAGCATTGTTCAATGTTGCTTACGAAACGAAAAAAAACAAATGGCGTTTTGATGCAACATGCCAGTGGCAGGGACAAAAACCTTTGCCCGCTGCACCGGGAATAATTTATACAGGTGAGACAGCTTTGAGTTATTCTCCTGATTACTTTATATATAATGCGCAAGTAACACGAATATTCAAAAACCTGGAGGTTTATTTTGGTGGGGAGAACCTAAGCGATTTCATGCAAAAAGACCCAATTGTAAATCCTAGCCAGCCATTCTCCTCAACGTTTGATGCCAGTTCTGTGTGGGGCCCAATCATGGGACGAAAAATTTATGGTGGGATCAGACTTAAGATTTTATAATTAAACTAATTTTGCGTTAGAAAAACAAAAAACAAAAAATGAAGCAAAACACAATATCTATTATATTCTTTCTTTTCCTTTTCGCATTGAATGCCACTGCACAGGATCAAACTATTAAAATAAAAACTTCTGCTGTTTGTGGAGATTGTAAAAAGAACATTGAAACAGCCTTAAATTATACCAAAGGCGTTAAATCGTCAAATCTTGATGTTGATACAAAGGAAGTAACAGTAATCTATAAAAGCGAGAAAACGAATCCGGATAAGATCAGACTGGCAATTTCAAAGGCTGGCTATGATGCTGACTCAATTTCCGCCGACCCAAAAGGATATAAAAGGCTAGACCCTTGTTGCAAAAAGGACGGTCATAAAGAATAGCGGTTATCTGTTTTCGCAATTAACTAAGCTTTTACCTATCTATGGTATGACTTGGAATAATACTTTTGTGACATGGTAAAGGTCTTGCGATATATATATACGCTTTATTGTTTTATTCCATTTCTACTTTCTTTTATAATTGTTATACCGCTTTACTTTATAATTTTTAACACCTGGCCTAAACCAAGAGCACCCCATGCTGCGCATAAATTATCAAGGACATGGGCTTCATTCTTGTTTTTTTTCTTTTTAATGCGAGTTGAAATAAAAAGCAAACAGTTGATTGATCCGGACAAGACCTATGTCTTTGTTGCCAATCATTTATCTATGCTCGACATTCCTTTATATGCATTATCCTGCAGCAATACCTTTCGTTTCCTTGCCAAAGCAGAATTAACCAAGATCCCTTTGTTGGGTTATATCATTAATAATTTATATATAAGTGTCAACCGTTCTGATAAGGCTGACCGCGGAAAAAGCATTGAAAAAATGAAGGCTACCTTAGACGAAAATATTTCTGTTTTTCTCGCTCCTGAAGGTACCAGAAATAAAACGGAGCAGCCGCTGATGGAATTTAAGGAGGGAGCATTTCGATTAGCCATCGCTGCGCAAAAGCCTTTAGCGATACTCACCATTATTAACACACACCGGCATTTATCACCTAAAAGTATGTTTCAAATGTCGCCGGGAATATTGAAAGCAGTATGGTCCGAACCTGTTGAAACTACCGGGTTAAATGAAAATGACATCGGCTTTTTAATGAATTTAACAAGGAATAAGATGATGGAGATTCTTGCAAATAATTAAAGGGGTTATTTTATGCGTTTAAATCCAATTTAAAAGGGAAAAACCAGTTCCTGATGATCTCAAGCACTTGTTGTCTAACTGCTTTCACAATGCACAAAGGATTAGAAAAACAATTTTTTAGTAGGATAATAATTGCATGAAAGGGCTACTTTACTACATTTGCAGCCTAATTATTCCATACCAATATGAGTTTATCTAAAATTATTTCTATCCCGGGGATGAGTGGGTTGTACAAAATGATTGCCCAGCTTCGAAACGGTGGTTTTATTGTTGAGTCGTTTATCGATCAAAAAAGGATTCCTGTATCTTCAACACAACGTATTATTATGTTGGAAGATATCCGTATTTATACCATGGAAGATGAATTGCCTTTGAACGATGTATTCCTGAGAATGAAGGAAAAAGGGGAGCTCTGTAGTGCAATTACCCCGCAATCAAATTCGGAAGAATTGCGTACTACGCTTAAGCAAATTGTTCCTGAGTTTGATGATGAGCGCGTGCATGACTCTGACATTAAAAAAATGTTTTCATGGTACATGTTGTTAAAGGACCAAATAGCGGAAGACCCTAAAGAAGAAGCTACTGATGTGAAATCGAATGCGGTAACTGAGCCGGTTAAAAAAGTTAAGAAAGTTGCAGAAAAAGTTGCTGTTACATCTGATGAAATTGGTGAGAAAAAACCAAAAGCAAAGAAAACTGCTAAGAAAGAAGCTTAATTTTATAACTGATTAAGGATGTCTGTAAGAACCGATAATATATATACCGTAACACCAAGAAAATATTTACCTGAATCACTGGAAATTAAACAATGGAGTGATGTAGCTAAATACTTTTCTGAATTGGAACAACGACCTGTAAACTCCAAAGAGGAATTATGGAGTTGGATGAAGGACAGGAGTGAATTGGAATCTGTTTTGCAGGAAGATCTAGGCTGGCGTTATATAAGGATGAGTTGTGATACTGCCAGCGAGACCTATAAGAATGCTTTCAACTTTTTTGTAATGGAAATTCAGCCGTTGATTGCTCCCATCAGCAATGTATTGGACAGCAAGCTGGTTAATTCTCCTTTTATTACTGAATTAAAATACCCCGGACTCGACATTTATTTACGTCAGGTGCGCAAGCGGATAGAGATTTACAGGGAAGAAAATATTTCTTTGATTGCTGAGCTTCAGCAAATGGAGCAGGACTATTCTGTGATCACCGGTGCAATGACTGTTGATGTGGATGGCAAAGAATTAACGTTGCAACAGGCTGCTAATTTTCTGCGGGAACCTGATCGTGATAAACGGGAATTGGTTTACCGTAAAATAGCAAATCGTCGCCTGGCAGATCAAAAGAAATTAGATATTTTATTTGATCAGCTGATTAAACTGCGTCATCAAATTGCGTTGAATGCAGGCTTCGTCAACTACCGTGATTATATGTTCGCCGCTTTAGGAAGATTTGATTACACGCCTGAAGATTGTTTTGCATTTCATGAATCGGTTGCAGAAGAAGTTGTTCCGTTATGTATTGAATTTGATAAAGCACATCGGCTTGAATTAAACATTGATCAATTGCGACCTTGGGATGGTGAGGCAGAACCTGATGGTAAAAAACCTTTGCAGCCATATAACAACGCAGCAGAGTTGGTGGAGAAAACAATCGTATGTTTTGGAAAGCTCAACCCTTTTCTTGCTGAGTGTATTAAAGCGTTAGATCAGTCAAAACGATTTGACCTGGAGTCACGCAAAGGGAAGGCACCCGGTGGTTACAACTATCCGTTGTATGAGAGCGGCTTGCCTTTCATATTTATGAATTCCACCAATACATTGCGCGATCTGGTTACAATGGTGCATGAGGGCGGACATGCTGTTCATTCAATAGTAACCAAGGATCTCGAGCTTGTTGATTACAAAAGTTTTCCTTCCGAAGTTGCTGAACTGGCCTCTATGAGCATGGAACTATTATCTATGGAACATTGGGATGAATTTTTTAAAGATGAAAGTGAATTACAACGGGCCAAAAAGCAGCATCTCGAAAAAGTTTTGGAAGCTTTACCCTGGATTGCAGCAATTGACGCCTTTCAACATTGGATTTATACCAATCATGAACATACTGCTGATGAACGGAGAACAGCCTGGCGGAATATATATATGAAGTTTTCCGGGAATGAAGTTGACTGGAGCGGGTTGGAAGATGTGCGTGATAATCTTTGGCAGCGCCAATTGCATATATATGAGGTTCCTTTCTACTATATTGAATATGGTATGGCGCAGCTTGGAGCAATTGCAGTTTGGCGTAACTTCAAAAATAATGAACAAGAGGCGCTTACCAATTATTTAAATGCTTTATCGCTTGGTTATACAGAAACCATTAGTGAAATATATAAGGCTGCGGGAATTCGATTTGATTTCACCCGGGCTTATATCAAAGAGTTGTCGGCCTTTATCAACAGCCGGTTGAAATCTATTTCTGCCTTGCCTGTTAACTGACAATCCAACGTTTTATTAAGGTATTCAGCAGTTTAATTGCTTTCTGCTATTTTTGACGTGAATGATAAACCTTACCAATGTCCTTGCATTGCTGGCTGCCTATATACTGGGCTCCATTCCATCAGCAGTCTGGATTGGCAGGATCTTTTTTGGAATTGACGTAAGGGAATATGGAAGTGGAAATGCCGGTGCAACCAATACTTTTCGGGTGTTGGGCAAAAAAGCCGGTATTCCCGTGGCATTGATTGATATACTCAAAGGGTATTTGGCCGTTCAGTTAGCTACCCTTATTGGTATATATTTACCTGGTACTCAGCAGTTTGTTAATTTTAAATTGACATTGGGCGTAGCGGCATTAATGGGACATATATTTCCGGTATTTGCCGGTTTCAGGGGCGGAAAAGGAATTGCTACCTTATTGGGTATTGTAATTGGCGTACACCCACCGGCGGCATTGATTTGTGCAGGTATTTTTTTTGCAACGCTTATTATTACCAATTACGTTTCTTTAAGTTCGATATTTTCAGCAATGGCATTTCCCATTATTATTATGTTTGGCTTTCATGAAACGGTTCGAAGCCTTAATGTATTTTCCATTTTTGTTACCATTTTAGTTTTAATCACTCATCAGAAAAATATTGAAAGGCTTTTAAGAGGTGAGGAAGGAAAGGTGGGATTTTTGCGTAGATAGTTTCCCAAAAATGTAAGAAAAAGCCGATTATGGGTCTTTTTTAATTCATGTTTCAAAGTTTTTGTAACCCTTGATCATGTGTGTGCGTAAAATCTGCACATAATTGATCATCCTATGAAAAATTTGAACCTTATTATGGTTTTGGTGTTGAGCAGTTTCATTCTGCTGGTCTCAACAAGTGAGAAAACCCAGGCCGGGGATTTGCAGCGAAGGAAAGAGGCGGTGCGGTTATTCGTTAATAAGCAATATGTGAAGGCCTTACCGTTATTCGCACAATTGGTTAGTAACCATCCCGAAAATTTTAAATTTAACTATTACTATGGTGCCTGCCTGCTCATTGCAGATAAAGACAAGGCAAAAGCTGTTGAGCACCTGGAGACTTCTTTGAAAAATCCAAAATCACCAGAAGATGTTTACTATTATCTGGCAAGGGCTTATCATTTAAGTTACATGTTTGATGAAGGCATCAGATCTATTGCAGAATTCAATAAACTAGCCAAGGAAAAGCAAAAAAATAAATTTAAAACCGGAGATGTTGCTTCCAGTATATATAGTGCAAAGCACTCGCTGGATTCTGCGAGGAATGCAATGGTAAAAGAATATATACCGGCAACACAAGAAGATTTCTTCTCTAAATATGCTTTTGAAGGGAACTTCGGAAAAATATTAAGTATGCCTGATGAATATAAAACAAAAAGAAGCGAAGATGAGAATCCAACAATCTTTTTAAGTGCCGATGGTAATATTATGTTCTATTCAGCATTCAGCCCGGAATCAGGAAGTCGTGATATATATAAAGCAGTAAAATCTACAGAGGGCAATTGGGGCACACCTGAACGTCTTGATATGGCTGTTAATTCTGATAAAGACGAATTGTTCCCTACGTGTTCACCTGATGGACATGTACTTTATTTCAGTTCAATGGGTCATAACACAACAGGTGGATTCGATATCTATAAAAGCGTTTACATCCGTGCAGAAAACAAATGGACGATGGCTGAAAATATGGGCTCACCATACAACTCACCATTTGACGATTATAATTTTGTACCAAGCGGACCCGATAAGATTGCGTACTTTACTTCTACGCGTGATTGTAACTGGGGTCAGTTAATGGTTTGTAAAGTAGATTATATCAGCGGCCAACAAATTCCTATTGAATTAAAAGGAAGGTTAAGTTGTATCAACAATCCTGATATCAAGGAAGCAATGATCACTATCACAAGAGTAGATAATGATTCAGTAGTTGCATCGTTAAATACGGATCCTGTTACCGGTTCTTATAATGTTTTATTACCAGGTGCCGGTGCCTATAGTTTTAAAGTTTTGGCCAAGGGATTTCAGGAGCACAGCCAGATTGCCACATTCTCTGAATTTGGTGATACTTATTTCATTCAGAAAATATATTTAAGCAAAGACCAGCAAGGTATCGAAGATCTCGCCATTAATACTTTACGAGAGATTGATGCGCTGAAACTGGAAGAAAATATTACTGCTTCAGAAGATGAAAATGGAGGTACAGGTTTAACAGCAACTGATGTCGCCAATCTCGCTGTTGCTACGTCGATTTCTGCTGAGGTCGCTGCTGCTGATGCCACAGCAATGACGGCAGCCGATGATGCAGCCACCGCTGCAACAGCTGCGATGGCTGGAGTGGAGTACAGGGTGCAGGTTGGTGCTTTCAAACGCCAAACGGTTGAAGAATCAAGACGTAAACTGTCAAAGAAAACCAAGGACCCAATGCTTACAGATAACTATGATAAGAAATGGAATCGTTTTTATATCGGACATGAAGACAGCTTTGAGAAGGTGAAAAACCTAAAGGCTGTTTTGCGAATGGCTGGCTTTAAAGATGCGTTTATCGTAGCTTTCAAAGACGATCAGCCCGTGAAAATGCCGGAATCAAATACTAAAAATTCAAAATAACATTACAATACAACTCTATGAAGGCCCCGGACCATTGGTTTCGGGGCTTTTTCATTAAAAATCATTTGTAAAGCTTGAAATAAAATGCCTTACCTTTGTAATCCAAAACCAAAGCGTCATGCCTGTTAAATTCAATCCAAAGGAAGATGAGGAACTTTTACTCCTTGAAAAGGAGCTGAATGAAAATCACATCGTATTGTACAATGATGATGTAAATACTTTTGACTGGGTAATAGAGTCATTAATAAAGATTTGTAAACATGACCTGTTACAGGCTGAACAATGTTCAATGATTGTACACCATAATGGAAAATGTTCCGTTAAAGATGGTGCTTTCCATGATTTAAAACCTTTGAAAGAGGCTTTGTTAGAAAGGGGATTATCCGCAACGATTGAATAATGATAAAAAACAAAATTTTTCCGACAGTATCCTTCGTCCTTCTGATTATTTCCTGCAGTAAAGTTCCTATCAGTAATAGGAAGCAAATGAACCTTTTGCCGGAAAGTGAAATGGTTGCCATGGGACTCACTTCATATACCGAATTTCTGTCTCAGAACCCAGCTGCTCCTTCAACCGACCCCAATACACAAATGGTAAAAGGGGTGGGTTCAAAGATTCAGAATTCCGTTACAACCTATCTCAATCAAAATAAATTGGGTGATCGTGTTAAAGGGTATAAGTGGGAATTTAACCTCGTTAATAACAAAGAAATCAATGCATGGTGCATGCCCGGTGGAAAGGTTGTAGTATACTCAGGGTTACTGGGAGTAACACAGAATGAAACTTCATTAGCTGTAGTAATGGGACATGAAATTGCACATGCCATTGCCCGTCATGGTAATGAAAGGATGAGCCAGATGCTGTTGCAACAAATGGGTGGTGTTGCATTAAATGTTGCAATTGCTAATAAACCCGAACAAACAAAAATGATATATAATACTGCCTATGGAGTAGGTTCACAGGTTGGTGTAATGCTTCCCTATTCACGTTTGCAGGAGACAGAAGCTGATAAGATGGGCTTGATCTTTGCGGCAATGGCCGGCTACGACCCACGTGAGGCACCAAAGTTCTGGCAACGAATGGCAGCGCAGGGCGGCAGTAAACCACCGGAATTATTAAGTACGCATCCAAGTGATGCAACCCGCATAAAGAACCTGAATGCTTTTATGGGTGAAGCAATGAAATACTATAAGCCCCATTGATTTTTTTTAGTTAGGAGTCAGATGGTAAATGTTCGGAGAAAATAATGCAAAAACTTTTTGCAATAAATTTGATAAAGCTAATTTCTTATTTTATAAATTTGAATTAACTTTTAACTTATTACATTTAATATTTATTTTTTTACTGCCTACTGCCTACTGCCTACTGCCTACTGCCTACTGCCTACTGCCTACTGCCTACTGCCTACTGCCTACTGCCTACTCCTAACTGCCTACTGTTAACTTTTTTCAAGTAGCTTTGTACCAATGATTTTATACATAGCCATCCTTATTATTCTTGGAATCATCCTGCTGGTGTTGGAAATACTCATCCTGCCGGGTTTAATTGCCGGCATCATTGGGGGATTATTTCTGTTAGCTGCAATTTCCTGGACGTTTAGTGCTTATGGCACAACGGCCGGTATCTTTACCAGTGTAGCAACAGTTGCACTTACTGCAATAGCTATATATATAGGACTGAAATCAAAAGTATGGAATCGCTTCAGCCTCAAAAATAATTTACACGAAAGCAAAGTCAACTTAATTGATACTGAGATATTCAAAGAAGGTGATGAAGCATTGGCTGTTTCTGCATTACGTCCGATGGGTACCATTATGATTGGAGATATTAAAGTGGAGGCACAGTCGAATGGAGAGTTGATACCTGAAAACACCAAAGTGGTTATTCTTCGTGTATTGCAAAACAAGGTTTTGGTGAAAGCGGTTTAATGCAGAATTCAGAATGCAGAATGCAGAATTGTAATCCTAATGCAAAGTATCCTGCTACTACTATTAAACTTACTTTATTTAATCTACAATAATAGCCTACTAAAAATTCTTAATTCTGCATTCTGAATTCTTAATTTAATTCTGCATTCTTAATTTTACATTCTTAATTAAAAAAATATGCAACTCCCATTCACACTTCTCATTATCGTTGGATCCATCATCATCCTTTTTATGTTTTTGTATTTTGTTCCGGTTAATCTTTGGATTACAGCCGTATTCTCCAATGTGCGCATCAGCATTTTGAATTTAATATTGATGCGTTTGAGAAAAGTACCGCCATCAGTCATCGTGAATGCAATGATCACATCAACGAAAGCCGGCCTCAATGTCACCACTAATGAAATTGAAACACATTACCTGGCTGGCGGTAATGTCAACAACGTTGTAAAAGCAATGATCTCTGCTGATAAAGCAAACATCCCGTTAACATTTAAAATGGCTACTGCAATTGATTTAGCAGGAAGAAATGTTGCAGATGCAGTGCAGTTATCAGTAAATCCAAGAGTGATTGACACGCCGCCTGTTTCTGCAGTTGGTAAAAATGGAATTCAGTTAATCGTTCGTGCACGTGTTACCGTAAGAACAAACATAAATCAACTTGTTGGGGGTGCGGGTGAAGAAACCATCCTTGCACGTGTTGGAGAAGGAATTGTAACAACGATTGGTTCTGCACACGATCATAAAACAGTATTGGAAAATCCTGATCAGATTTCTAAAACAGTTTTGGCAAAAGGATTGGATGCAGGAACCGCTTTTGAAATTCTTTCCATCGATATTGCTGATATTGATGTTGGTGAAAATATTGGTGCAAAGTTGCAGACAGAACAAGCCTCTGCTGACTTGAAAGTAGCACAGGCAAAAGCAGAAGAAAGAAGAGCGATGGCAGTAGCTTACGAACAAGAGATGAAAGCCAAAGCACAAGAAGCGCGCGCCAAGGTTATTGAAGCGGAGGCATTAATTCCTTTAGCAATAGCAGAAGCCTTTAAAAGCGGTAATCTGGGTATTATGGATTATTATAAAATGCAGAATATTCAGTCCGATACAGGAATGCGCGACAGTATTGCAAAGCCGGGGGATAAGGATAAGAAATAGATATTAGTAGCAAGAATCGAGAGCCGAGAATCAAGACTGAATTTAGTCTAATGTCTTGGCGCTCATTTATTTTAATCTTATATCTCGATTCTTGGCTCTTAAGTCTATTTTTCAAAAAAATGCTACATTTGCAGCCCCTTAGAAGAATAAAAAGAACAAAGGATCAATAGCAGGACTTAATTGTCTAATAGCTTGATACTTATGTCTTAAGTCTAAGAAATGGTCCCTTAGCATAACTGAATAGTGCATCTGACTACGGATCAGAAGGTTGGGGGTTTGAATCCCTC
>JANOXC010000017.1:0-2863 GCA_031418215.1 Bacteroidota bacterium | reverse complement strand
CTCGTGGCATCTCTTGTGCTGGTATAACGAATGATGCCTGTATAAGTCTTGAAAAAATAGAAAGTGAGTATTCTTGTTCCAATAATAATAGGGAAAACAAAGCGAAAACTTTGAATTTCAATGGACGGTATCTGGAAATTGAAACGGATCAGGTAAGCCACATACACGGAAATACAGCAAACAACGACATCAGCAACAAAAATGATGAGCCGAGGGATGTGGCGATCTGGGAATAATTTTATTGTCATTTGTTTAATCGAATTTCAAAGGTAGGATTTTTATTTCTGCTTACGGAAATCAGGTCGTTTTTTGGCCTTTCCATCATACGGTTCAAATTGCAAAAAAGTATGGTTATTTTCCTTTTAATACATTGCACTTCACAGCAGTTTTAACTTCTTTACTACTTTAACTACTTTTGCCCTTCTTATCCAACTAAATATGTCAGTAAGCTTAGTGACTGGTGGAGCCGGATTTATAGGCGCCCATGTTTGTAATGAGTTGTTAGCCCGGAACCATCAGGTAGTAGTGCTTGATGACCTGAGCGGTGGATTTCAGGAAAATGTGAATCCGGGTGCTGTTTTTGTTCAGGGGTCCATTACAGATGTTGTATTGCTCAACAAACTTTTTAATGAGTATAAATTTGATTATGTGTACCACCTTGCTGCTTATGCTGCTGAGGGACTAAGTCATTTTATCAAGCGGTTCAATTATACAAATAACCTGATAGGAAGCATCAATCTCATTAATGAAGCGGTCAAACATAAGATCAAGTGTTTTGTATTTACCTCTTCCATTGCTGTGTATGGGCCGGGACAAGTGCCCATGATGGAAGACATGGTTCCATTGCCGGAAGATCCTTATGGGATTGCTAAACTTGCTGTTGAGCAGGATTTGCACTGCACACTTAGCATGTTCGGGTTAAACAGTATCATCTTCCGCCCTCATAATGTTTATGGTGAATATCAAAACCTTGGTGATAAATACCGTAATGTGGTTGGCATTTTTATGAATCTATTGATGCAGGGCAAGCCGCTCACTATATTTGGGGATGGCTCACAGACGCGTGCATTTAGTTATATTGGAGATGTTGCGCCCATCATTGCCAGGTGCGTTGACGTACCCGAAGCATACAATCAAACATTTAATATTGGAGCCGACCAGGAATTTTCAGTGAATGAACTGGCTGATACGGTTTGTAAAGTGTTTGGCTTGAAAGGAGATATCCGCCATTTGGAAGCCAGGAATGAAGTATTGCATGCTTATGCTGATCATAGTAAAGTGAAAAGAATATTCGGCAACCAGGAATATGTTTCATTAGAAGACGGAATCAGGAAGATGTCGGCCTGGGCTAAAACAGCAGGCATCCGTAAAAGCAAAAAATTTGAAGGCATTGAGATCACCGAAAAACTACCTCCTGTGTGGAATGAAGATTAGATTTATGCAATCAAACCATCAGGTAATCTACAATACTTGTTTCACCCTACTATTTTCTTTTTCTTAAATAATCAAACAAAAGTCAGCAGCATTGAAGCGCGTCCTTATCATTACTTCACACCGGAAAGACCGAGCACCAAATCAACGTTTCAGATTTGAGCAATACCTTCCATTTCTTGAAAAAAATGGATTTCAATTTGATTTTTCTCCCTTGTTTTCTGAATCAGATGACAAGCTGTTGTATACTCCCGGGCACCTGTCTGCAAAATTGTGGATAGGATTCAAAGCAGCTTGCCTGCGACTGGTAAATGTGTTGAAGCGAAATGAATACGATATCATTTTTATTGCCAGAGAAGGATTTATTACAGGCACTACATTTTTTGAATCCCTTTTAAGGAAATCAAAAGCCAAAATAATTTACGATTTTGACGATGCTATTTGGCATTTTGATGTTTCAAAGGCTAACAAAAGAATGGGGTGGTTAAAAAACCCGGGGAAAACTGCAAAGCTGATCAGTTTTGCTGACTTGGTATTTGCCGGAAATAATTACCTGGCTGATTATGCAAAACATCATGCTGATCATGTTGTTATTGTTCCTACTACAATTGATACCGATGAGTATTGCCCTGTAAATATTGCTGAAAAACCTAAAGTTTGCATAGGCTGGAGTGGGAGCTATACCACTATTCGTCATTTTGAAATGATAGTCCCCGCATTGAAAAAAATAAAGCAAAAATTTGGCGATCAAATTTATTTTAAAGTGATTGGCGATGGTAATTTCATCAATGACGATCTTGGCATTCAAGGAATTCCCTGGAGTAAAGAAGATGAGTTAATGGAATTGTCAGAAATAGATATTGGAATCATGCCTTTGCCTGATGATGAATGGTCAAAAGGAAAATGTGGATTGAAGGGACTTCAATATATGGCATTGAATATTGCGACAATCATGTCGCCAGTAGGAGTAAATTCAGTGATTATTGAAGAAGGGATCAATGGATTTTTAGCCGGATCTGAATTAGAATGGGTAGAAAAGATATCAGTTTTAATAACGAATAAGGATCTCAGGAAACAGTTAGGAGCTGTTGGAAGGAAGACCGTAATTGACAAGTACTCTGTGAATGCCAATAAAGCCTTATATCTTCACTACTTCAATATGCTGACAAAGCTGGGAAAAAGTTAAATTTGTAATCATATTCAAAATTTAATCTATGACAACTGCAACAGATAATTTAATTAAACAAACAGCATTAACCGATGTTCATATAAAACTTGGCGCTAAAATGGTCCCTTTTGCCGGATACAGTATGCCAGTTCAATATACCGGCATCAATGATGAACACGAAACTGTCCGCAATGCAGTTGGTGTATTTGATGTTAGCCATATGGGTGAATTTATTTTAAAAGGTCCGGATGCATTGGATCTCAT
>JANOXC010000016.1:0-2995 GCA_031418215.1 Bacteroidota bacterium | reverse complement strand
ACATCCTCCCCAATTAGTGGGCTTAAACCGGTCGTTATCTGTTGTGCCAGACCAATACACAGTTGCATTTGTTCCGGTGCCATAGGAAATATTTGACCCATTACTAAAGTTGATAGTAAAACCACTGGTACTTGTTAAATAATTACTGATCACGATTACATATTTTTCACCGGCATTAACTGACAGCTTTTTTTCAAAAGCTGCACCAAATCCGGGATAAGCGGGCGGGTTCGCCCCAGCATTACTGCTCCATAAGCCGGTAACACCCAGGGAACTAAAATTACACCGTAATGGAACTGAACCAGCGGCAATGTTTGCACAGGTAACAGCCCCTGATCCTCCTGTTTTCCACACTGCAAAATCATAATCAGTACAAGTGGTACTCGGAGAACCAGGCCAGTCGGTAGGCACGATGTCAAATTCCAGATTGCCATTTGATGCAATAGTGATTTCATACCAGGCAGATGCACGTTCACCGGCATCTAAACAATTGGCACCCGTCCCGTCGAAATCACAAATATTACCAATACCGGTGAAGCCGGGATTGGCAACACTGAATGATTGGGAACATACTGTTTGAAACGAGCCGCAGTCCTGACCAGGGACGATAGGTAATGCCACCGCGCCACTAACCACAACAATATTAAAAGTACCTACCAGATCCAAAACTCCATCAACGGCTATATAATAAGTTAAACCAGGTGTAAGGCCACTAACAGTAAAATCAGAGAAATAGGAAATAGAGCCGCATGCCGGACCATTATTATTGCATCCAATTTCTACAAGTGACGAACCACAAGTACCACTATACAATGCAATCTGTGGATCGGATAAGGTGCCGGGATTACAACGAATATGCAATGAAGACGTAGCTGCAACAACACTATACCAAACTGTATTAACCGCTCCGTTACTCCAACAGGAGGGAGGTGGAGTAGGTTCATTGAGCAAGGAAGCACATGCTGAAATGCTGCCTTCTGTATTTACACCTAACTGCAGTAATTGTGCATTACAAGGCTGATCATTGATGGGGGGCGCAGCACTTGGGCATAAGTCAGTTACACAGAGCTGAAACGTGCCATTGTTGTTATTACCTTCTTCCCAGAAACGTATATATATAGTTGAATTTGGTGTTAACCCGGTCAGCGTTAATTGCGGCATTAAGCTGCCATTGTTATCACACGCTATATATATTAATGAACTGCAGGTACCGCTATAGACCTCCATTGCTCCGTCAGTAAGAGCACCTGCTACTGATTGTATTTGCAATGCACCGCTTAATGGCACTAAAGCCTTAAACCATACATCGCCTCCCAAGTAATTGGCACATTGAGGGGTGGGAACACCTGATGTGTTAGTTGCACAGGAATTTGAATAATTATTTAAATTACATGTTGGATTAACAGGAAGTGCGATAGCACTGCAAGGATCATCATTTGCGGGTATTGCAGTAGTATTAAATAACCAAACGGCGCATCCTGTGGCATCACCTTGTGCATTAGTTGGAACAACTGTCCAATAATAAGTCGTATTGCCAATTAAGCCACCCAGATTGAGAGAAAGAATATTTCCAACATTAGTTCCATTAAGAATATTCGTAGGCGGATTATTTGTTCCAAAAAACATTTTATAAGAACTGGCTGGTGTACCTGATGAAGGAGCCGTCCATGCTAATGTTGCGGAGGTTGCATTACAGGTCAGCATGGAGCCATTAGCAGGGGCAGAAATTCCAGCACAGAGAGGAGGCATAGGTGGTAAGGCAGAGGTTAGACTAATACTGTCTAACGCAATAGGTGGTTGTGTCCCTCCGGAATTATTACATTTAAAGCTGAAAACAAGCCTCTTTGCTAAGCCTGCATTGGCCGCATTAATAGTAATGGTTGCTGTTTGCCAGGTAGATTGAAGATTGTACCACGTGGCACCAATTTGTCCGGCTGCAGCAAGCTGATTACCAGCTCCAGGGTTAACATTGGTATTCACCAGGAAAACTTTAAGATTATCCAGGTCACTGGAAGGAACGGCACCTTCACACATGCCTTTCCACTTAAAAGTTAAGGTTATAATAGTTTGCGAAGCAGGAAAGGTGATGTCTCTGTAAAAATGTTGCGTTCGGTTATCGTTAAGAGTATAAGCATTGGTAACACCATTGTCGTTGGTTATATATGCAGCGCGAACGCCACTTTGAACTGAAGCGTTGCCAACTTTCCATTTATTGGCAGAATTATTTCCGTTTTGAGCCTCTGACCAGCCATTTGAATTAAAGGTGTTTCCCACTTCAAATCCACCGTTTCCATTGGGGTCAATTAACAAGGTTTGAGCCCAACTTCCTTTTTGATTGATTAAAACAAAAAAAAGCAGGAAAGGAATAATTGTATTTTTTATATTGACATGCATTTTGACTAGACTATAAAATTGGCCAGTTCTCTGCAATAATTCTACAGAAAGCTATGCGTTGTTTAAATTTGAAATAGAGTTGATAAATGAACTATTAAATTACATTTTGTATCATTTCATCATTGACGCAAATTAACTTTTATTTATCAATTAAGCAATATAAGTTGGGATGGAACCATTGTTTCGTTTTTTTGGCGAATAGATTGGTTTTATTCGTGAAATTTTGAAAACTAAAAAATTTGAGGGGTTTCTGAAAATAAAGTCTTTTAAGGAAAGGTTCCCTGCCATTTATTCGAACAATCAACAATTATTCCCAGAAATAAGAATTAACTTTCTAAATAGCCTGAAACCCTTTAATAATCGGGGTTTTAACTACATCGGCAGCAGTAATATTCACCCAACCATAATATGTTTTCGCCTATTATAATGAACTATTTGCCATAATCATTCTTATTACCCATTTTGATGTCCGTAACATTGCGATAAGGTGCAAACGGTCCTCTTAAATTAACTTGTAATTACCACGATCCCTTTAAATTATATATAAGATAAATAATATATATATAATTAAACTTATATAATGATTCACTACCCAGAGAAT
>JANOXC010000015.1:0-22768 GCA_031418215.1 Bacteroidota bacterium | reverse complement strand
CACGCGTTCAATCAGGTCGGCGAAAGTCACAAATTGTTGTTGTTCGTTAGCCGGCAACACATGCGCCAGTGCTTTATTTATAGTATCCTGTAAGATCTTTTTTTAGCCCACCACCATTCCATAAATAAGAATCTACATTCTGACCGAGTAAAGTAACTTCTCTGTAACCATCTTGAAACAAGGATGCCGCTTCTGCAACAATACTTTCAGGGTCGCGGCTTCTTTCTCTTCCACGTGTAAAAGGGACGACACAAAAAGAGCACATGTTATCACAACCTCTCATAATTGATATGTAAGCCGTTACGCCATTTCCGCCTAATCTCACAGGGCTGATGTCTGCGTAAGTCTCTTCCCTTGATAACAATACATTGATTGCTTTATGTCCGTTTTCTTCCACTTTTTCTATTAATCCGGGAAGGTCACGATAGGCATCTGGTCCGGCAACAATATCCACCAACTTTTCCTCTTCCAAGAGTTTTGACTTCAATCGTTCCGCCATACAACCCAATACTCCCACAATAAGGGAAGGGTTGTTTTTCTTTGCTTTCTTGAATTCTGTTAACCGTTGCCGAACCCTTAGTTCAGCATTTTCGCGGATAGCGCAGGTATTAACAAAAATGACGTCCGCTTCATTAAAATTATTGGTTGTCGCATAACCGCTATTTTTCAAAATAGATGCGACAATCTCCGTATCTGAGAAATTCATTTGGCAGCCATAGCTTTCTAAAAACATTTTTTTAACAGGCTGCACATTTGCTTGATCAGCCATATAAACCTCACCCTGTTTTGACTCTTCAATCACCTTGTTTCGATCCTCAAACATTTTATAAACAATTTGCGCAAATCTACGGCTTTTTGGCCTACTGACAAGCTGTCAGCAAAAGAGAAATTTGGAAGATGAGAATTCAAATCGCTTAATTTGCGCCCCGAAACAACGTCAACCCAATATCTGATGGCCGAAAACTTAGTGATAGTAGAGTCCCCCGCAAAAGCAAAAACTATTGAACAAATTTTAGGAAAGAACTTTTTGGTAAAGTCCAGCTACGGCCACGTTCGTGACCTGGTGAAGAATGATAAAGGTATTGATATTGAGAACAATTTTCAACCTTTATATGAGATTTCAGCTGATAAGGCGAAGGTAATAGATGAGTTAAAGAAACTCAGTAAGAAGGCCAAGACGGTTTGGTTGGCAACAGATGAGGATCGTGAAGGGGAAGCTATTTCCTGGCATCTTTTTGAAGCGCTAAATCTTGATAAAAAAAATACAAAACGTATTGTTTTTCATGAGATTACGAAAACTGCAATTCTGGAAGCCATCGAGAATCCAAGATTTATCGACATGCATTTAGTTGATGCGCAACAAGCCCGTAGAATTTTAGACAGGTTGGTTGGATTTGAACTTTCGCCGATTCTATGGAAGAAAGTGAAACCAAGTTTGTCGGCCGGCCGTGTTCAATCAGTATCCGTACGATTAATAGTTGAACGTGAACGCGAACTGGAGGCTTTTAATATTACTTCCGCTTTTAAAGTAACTGCTGAATTTTTGATTGATAAAAAAGCGGTACTGAAAGCCGATTTGACTGAACGATTTCCAACGGAGGAAGGAGCACAGAAATTTCTTGAAAAGCTGGTAGGAGCGCAATTTAAAATTGCTGATATGGAGAAAAAGCCGGGTAAGAAATCGCCTGCTGCTCCTTTTACTACCTCTACCTTGCAACAAGAAGCCAGTAGAAAACTGGGATTTTCTGTAGCACAAACCATGTTGGTTGCACAGAAACTTTATGAGGCAGGTAAAATCACCTATATGCGAACTGATTCTGTCAATCTTTCAAAACTTGCTTTGGATGCAGCCAAGGCAATGATAACAAAAGAATATGGCAAGGATTATTCAAATCCCAAACAATATAAAACCAAATCGGCCAATGCACAAGAGGCGCATGAGGCCATCCGACCATCTTATTTTGATCAGCCAACAGTTGAAGGGGAAAGAAATGAGCAACGACTCTATGACTTAATCTGGAAGCGTACCATCGCATCGCAGATGAGTGATGCTGAGTTGGAGCGCACCATTGTTAGTATCAGTAACAATAAAACAAAAGATATTTTTACAGCCACCGGCGAAGTCATCAAGTTTGATGGATTTTTAAGGGTTTATATGGAGTCGAGTGATGATGAAACAAAAGAAGAAACAGCATCTGGATTGCTTCCTCCTTTGAAAAAGGGTCAAGACCTGCCGTTAGTAGCCATCACTGCTACTGAACGATTTACATCGCCGCCTGCACGCTATACTGAAGCTAGTCTCGTAAAGAAATTAGAGGAGTTGGGTATTGGAAGACCTTCTACTTATGCACCAACCATTTCAACCATTCAAAAGCGTGGTTATGTTTTGAAAGAAGACAGGCCTGGAAAGGAAAGGGCTTTTACAGTGCTGACTTTGAAAGCCGATAAAATTAAGCATGATCAAAAGCAAGAGAATTATGCTTCTGAAAAATCAAAAATGTTTCCAACTGATATTGGAACAGTGGTTACTGATTTCTTAAAGGAAAATTTCAAAGAGATTATGGACTTTGGATTCACCGCAGCAGTGGAAAAGGAGTTTGATGAGATTGCAGAGGGCCATGTTAAATGGGCCAAAATGATTAAAGATTTTTATGGTCCTTTTCATAAAACGGTGGTGCAAACAGAAAAACATTCTGAGCGCGCTACCGGTGAGCGAGTACTGGGTATAGACCCTGTTTCTAAAAGGCAAGTAACCGCGCGTATTGGAAAATTCGGGCCATTGGTTCAGATTTCAGATGGCAGGGAAGATGAGAAACCGCAATATGCAAGGCTGAGAATGGGGCAGCGTATTGAAACAATTACGTTGGAAGAAGCAATGGATTTATTCAAAATGCCACGCAATGTGGGACAGTTTGAAGAGCTTGATGTGACAATAGCGATTGGACGTTTTGGTCCCTATGCACGTCATAATAATATGTTTTTCTCCTTGGCAAAAACAGATGATCCCTATACAATAGATTTAGATCGTGCAATTGAAATAATCAAAGCGAAAAGGCAGGCAGATATTGAGAAAGTGATCAAGACATTTAAGAGTAATGATGAAGTGCAGGTTTTGAAAGGCCGATGGGGACCTTACCTTGTTGTGAGCAGTCAGAATTATCGTTTGCCCAAAGGAACGGATGCAGAAAGTCTTACATTGGATGAATGCCTTACCATTGCCAAAACCACTACACCTTCATTTTCCAGAGGCAAGTCAAAAGCCAACGATAAGAATAAAAAAATTGTAGCACCGGTAAAGGTTGCAGCTGCTAAGAAATCTGCTCCTAAGAAAAAATCAGCTGCCAAGACATCGAAGAAAAAATAACAGGCTGACCAGCAAGACAAAATGGAAGAATATTTCAGCCCGGTTGATTCAATGGTATTGTTACCTGAGGTGCCTTATGTTCAGGCTGACCTTTTTCATGGAATTAAAATTTACGACCGAAAAGGCAGGTTCCCCGTATTTGAAAAAAACACGATTGTAATAATTGGTGTTGGTGAAGAGCGTGGAGCAAAAGGGAATAAAGGATGTGCCGATGGAATTGATAATGTAAGATTAAAGCTATATAAACTTAAGCAACATAGTAGTTCGGCTGATATTGCCGATTTTGGAAACCTCATTCCCGGATCAACACTGGAGGATACTTATGCAGCATTGGCACACATAACAGCTGAGCTCTATTCACAGAAAGCAATTCCAGTTGTCATTGGTGGCAGTCAGGATTTAACCTACGGTCATTACTGCGGCTATAAAAAGTTGGAGCAAATCATCAACATTGTTAGTGTAGATTCGCGGTTCGACTTAGGAAGACCGGAAGACTCCTTAGATGCCGGATCATACCTTGGAAAAATAATATTAGAGCAACCCAATTATCTGTTTAATTTCAGCAATATTGGTTATCAGACCTATTTTGTAGGACAAGAGAGCGTGGATTTAATGCGTAAATTATTTTTTGACACATTTAGGCTGGGACAAATAAGATCCGACATCACTGAAGTGGAGCCCATCATACGTGCTGCAGATCTCCTAACGGTTGACATATCTTCTATCAGACAAAGTGAGGCTCCGGGCAATGCCAACGCTTCTCCGAATGGCCTTAATGGTGAAGAAGCCTGCCAAATAATGTTTTACGCAGGGGCCAGTGATAAACTCTCAGGCCTTGGGATTTATGAGTACAACCCAAGGATGGACAGACAGCTTCAAACAGCGCATTTGATTTCCCAAATGGTTTGGTATTTTATTGAAGGTATTGCTCAAAGAAAGATGGATTTGCCTTTGCTAAATCCCAATAACTATGTCACCTACAGAGTTTCAGTGCAGAACATGGAATCGGAGCTTGTTTTTCTGAAAAGCTTAAAAAGCGACCGTTGGTGGATGAAACTTCCTTTTGATGTTTCACGCAATCGCTACTCACATCAGCACCTCATGCCATGCAGTTATAAAGATTATCAACAGGCCTGCAACAACGAAGTCCCTGACAGATGGTGGAGTTCACTGCAGAAACTGGTTTAATACAGCTCCAAACCAAAGCGGATAACAAAAAGTTTTACAAGTTTCGCTGATTTTTTTATTCGATTATTATTTGTTTACTTTAGCCCCTCCAAAATAGTCCTAATTAATTCCTATTACAGCGTATGAAAAAACTACTAACACTTGTAACTGCTTGTGTTATTACCTCCAGTTTATTCGGTCAGCAAGATCCCCAGTTCAGTCAGAATATGTTCAATAAGCTTTATGTGAATCCTGCTTATGCGGGAAGCAGTGGAGCGATTTGTGCTCATGCTTTATACAGGGCACAATGGGTAAGTTTTGAAGGCGCTCCCAAGACATTTGTCGCCGGAATTGAATCACCATTTTTTGATAACAAGGTTGGGGTTGGAGTAAGTGTTTCCAGCGATGATATTAATTTTGAAAATACATTAACTATTAAATTGGCAGGGGCTTATCATTTCGATTTAGGAACAGCTAAGCTCGGTGCAGGTATTGATGTTGATTTTTTACAGGAATCAATTGATGGAAATTATATTTTTCCTCAGCCACAGTTTCAGAATGACCCTGCAGCGCCAAAAAATGTTAATGATAACACGGTTGACCTTGGTGCAGGTTTATATTTATCCTCAGAGAAATTGTATGTCGGACTTTCTGCATCCCACCTGATGGAGAGCACATTGGATTTTAACCCTTCGAAAAAGGAATTTAAACGTCATTATTATGGAATGATTGGTTATACCTTTGATCTTTCTCCTTCTATAGCATTAAAGCCTTCCATTTTTGTAAAGAATGTAACTGACAATACCACTTTTGATATCAATCTAAATGCCCATTTCAATGAGCGTTTCTGGATTGGGGCATCTTACCGAAATGAAGATGCTATTGTAGCCATGATTGGGATGAATATTACCGAAAAGCTGAAAATTGGTTATGCCTATGATTTCACAACATCCGATGTGAAGAGCTATAGTGATGGTACACATGAAATAATGCTAGGGTATTGTTTCAATAAGAAGAAGAAGATGATTCCTATTGGAAAAAATGTAAGATTCCTGTAACAGTTACCAAATACACATATAAAAAGCAACCTAATTTTGCTTCTGACGTATACTATCGAATAGAAAAAGAGTACCTTAATGAAAATAAAGCGAAATTTAACCCGTTCGATAACATTGAACAACAAAAGATTCAAAACCCAAAGCGACAAAAGCATGAAACAACTAGTTATTGCTGTATTTGCTGTACTGATGATTGCCAGCTGCGGCAGTGGTAATCGCGGACAGCTCATAGGCGTACAGGGGAGAGAAACCTGGTACCAAGCTGACCCTTACGGCATGGTATTTATCCCACAAGGATCCTATAACATGGGTCCGGGAGATCAGGATGTCCCTTATTCTCAAATTGCACAATCCCGTACTGTTACTGTGAAGGCCTTTTACATGGACAACACTGAAATTACAAACAACGAGTACCGTCAGTTTGTAAACTGGGTACGTGACTCCTTGGCGCACAGACTCTTAGGTGGCGACCACTTGATTGAAGAAGGCGAATATGGTGAGCGCATCAACTGGGAAGAAAAAATAAGATGGGACAAAGAAGAAAATCTGGAAGCATTAAATGAACTTTATCTTCCGGAAGCAGAGCGCTTCTATCGTCATAAAGAAATTGACTCAAGAAAGCTAAATTTTGAATACTATTGGATTGACCTTCAGGCTGCTGCACAAAGTGAAAATCGTCAACAAGGGCTTACTGATCGTTCCGTTTTTATTAAAAAAGGTATTATTAATGTTTATCCTGATACCTTATCTTGGATTAGGGATTTCACCTATTCATTTAATGATCCTATTACCACCATGTATTTCTGGCATCCGGCTTATGATGATTATCCTGTTGTAGGGGTTAACTGGAAGCAGGCTCAGGCTTTTTGTGTGTGGCGTTCACAATTGCTTAATTCTTATTTGTCATCAAATGGTGAAACAGTTGTTCAGGATTTCCGTCTTCCAACTGAAAGCGAGTGGGAATATGCGTCTCGTGGCGGTTTGGAAAACAACCCTTATCCATGGGGGGGACCATACATCCGTAACAGTCGTGGTTGCTTCTTAGCTAACTTTAAACCATTACGTGGTAATTATATTGATGATGGTGGATTTTATACTGTTAAAGCAACATCATATTGGCCGAATGAATATGGGTTGTATTGTATGGCAGGTAATGTTGCTGAATGGACCAGTAATGCATTTGATGAATCAGCTTATAACTTCCAACATGACCTGAACCCTAATTATACCTATGATGCAAAAGATTCTGATCCTCCAGCATTAAAAAGAAAGGTTTTACGTGGTGGGTCTTGGAAAGACATCGGATATTATATTCAAACAGGTACACGTACTTATGAATTTCAAGACACATCTAAATGCTATATCGGCTTCCGTTGTGTGATGGATTTCATGGGACGCGACAAAGCTGATTTTTAATTTTTTAGAGTGTACGAGTAAAGAAAACAAAAACCATATACTAAACCAAAACAGTAATTTAATCAATCAATCTTAAACTATGGGAATAGCACAAATAACCGCTGGCAAAGGGTTTAAACAAATGATGGCCAAGCTTTATGGCTGGGGAGCTTCTGTTGTTATCGTTGGAGCACTCTTTAAAATTCAACACTGGAATGGAGCTGGACTGATGCTTACCATAGGTCTGTTGACGGAAGCCGTAATATTTTTCTTCTCTGCTTTCGAACCACCTCATGAAGAGGTTGATTGGTCGTTGGTTTATCCTGAGTTAGCAGGAATGCATGAGCCAGGCGGTAAAGAAAAGAAGAAGAAGATTGATCCGGTAGCTCAAGAATTGGATCGTTTAATGGCTGAAGCTAAAATCGGACCTGAGTTGATTAGCAGTCTTGGTGCCGGATTAAAATCACTTAGTGAAAATACTAAGAGCATGGCACAATTGTCCAGCGCTACTGTAGCTACTGATGATTATGTTAAGAATGTACAAGGCGCCAGCAAGTCTGTTTCTTCCTTATCTCAATCGTATGAGAAGGCTGCAGCAGCAATGAATAATATGAGTACTTCATCAGAAGATGTAAAAGTTTATAGTGACCAGGTAAAATCAGCCGGGAAAAATATGGCTGCTTTAAATGCTATATATGAACTGCAATTACAAGAAGCAGGTAGCCGCATGAAAGAGACTACGAAATTTTATGATGGCATTACACAGTTGCTTTCAAACCTGAACAGTACTGTTGAAGATACCAAGCGTTACAAAGATGAAGTTGGTAAACTCGCCAAAAATCTTGGCTCGCTCAACACCATTTATGGTAACATGCTTTCAGCCATGAGCATGGGCAACAAATCATAGTTTGCCTCTTTACAATTCACTTCAACCAAAACCAATTTTAATTTCTACAAGTAACTATGGCAGGAAATAAATTATCACCGAGGCAGAAAATGATCGGGATGATGTACCTGGTACTAACCGCTCTGTTAGCGCTTAACGTTTCTAAGGATATCATCAATGCATTTGTTACGATTGATGATGCATTAAATGTGACGGTGAATAATATTGCCGGTAAAAACGCCCAGGCATATTCGGCATTTGAACGAGCTTTAAAAAATGATGAAGTAAAGACCAAGCCATTTTATGATAAAGCAATGAAGGTGAAGGTCCTGAGCGACGATTTCTCCAAATACCTCGGAACAATTAAAGACACTTTGCTTCGGACAACTGACGCTGTTGAAAGTGGAGTGAAGACACCAACATCAAGAGAACTTGAGAAGAAGGATGATTATGATACACCAACAAGAATTATGTGTGGTGACGAAAATGATGGTAAGGGTCATAAAGCAACTGATGTAAAAAATCGGATTGCTGCTTACAAAAAAGCAATGCTTGATAATCTCGACCCTAAAGACAAATCCAAATTTACACAGCGTTTAGATGCCTTATTTAATACGAGTGATCCCGATCCGAAAGATATAGAAGACGGTAAACGCACTTGGGAAATGGCCTCTTTTTATCACAACCCTGTCGTTGCTTCAGTGGCTTTACTTACTAAGATGCAAACTGATGTTAAAAATGCTGAGTCAGAAGTTGTGAATCATTTATTAGCATCCATCAATGCAACCGATTTTAAATTTGATACCCTGGCACCTAGAATCATTGCTCCAACAAGTTATGTAATCTTAGGTCAGGAATATACAGCTGATGTTTTCCTAGCTGCTATGAGTTCAACATCTGATCCGGAAGTTACCGTAGGCAATACTAAATTGAAGGTAGAAGGCGGTGTTGGAAAGTATACTGCACGTCCCTCCAGTGATGGCGAACAAAAATGGGGTGGTGTTATTAGAATTAAGAAACCGGATAACACATGGGATGAATATAAATTCGAGTCTTCCTATATCGCCGCTAAGCCAAGTTCATCTGTTTCAGCTGATAAAATGAACGTAATTTATATTGGTGTTCCTAATCCATTCACTGTTTCTGTACCAGGTGTGGCACATGATAAAGTAAAGGTTTCTGCAACCGGTTGTACGCTAACGCCTGATCCTAAATTAGGAAAAGGTCATTACCTGGTTAATGCAACAACTCAAGGTGATGCAATGATTAAGGTAAGTGCCGATCTTAACGGAAAGGTTTTACCGATGGGGGATTTTAAATTTCGTGTTAAGCGTATTCCAAACCCGGTTGCTAAAATTGGTGGAAAGAAAGAAGGAGGCATCGCTAAAAGTGCTATTTCAGCCCAATCAGCGATTATTCCTGAGATGGAAAACTTCGATTTTGACTTGTTTAGCAAGGTAAAATCATTCCGTATGAGTCGTTATGGAAAAGGTCGTGATCCAATAGAAAAATCGAGTGAGAGTAACTTATTGACACCTGAAATGAAGGATGTATTGAACCAGTCTCGTGCCGGTGATAAAATCCTGTTTGAATATATTCAGGCTACGATGCCTGATGGAACCACTCGTAGTATCAACTCTATTGCACTTACGATCCAATAATCCAGTTAATTTTTTCGTTTATAGATAACCCATTGCTTAAATAAACGTAAAAGAATAAAAACTAAGAAGATGAAAAACCGTATCCTATTACCATTGATGTTGATATTAATTGCATCGGCATCATTCGGTCAAAACGTGTTGGATGGTGTTTATGTTAAAGAAAGCAATCCAGCACGCAGAGTGGTACCTTATACCTATTTAAGGGAAGCAGATGTGATGTGGTCTAAGAAGATATGGCGTCATATCGATCTCAATGAAAAGATGAATGCATCCTTTCGCTACCCAAGGGCAGGAGAGACTAAGGACAGGAAGAATTTCATTAATATGGTAATGGATGCTGTGAAAGAGGGGAGCCTTACAGCCTACCGTACCGATGACGATGAGTTTACTTATCCTATGACCGCACAGGAATTTACAAAAGTTGGTGGCGCGGATTCTATGACAATTCAAGTTACGGACCCTAATCCACCTTATAACACCTTCGACTCTATCGTGTTTCGTCCTTTCAATCCGGATGATGTGGTAGTACTTCGTTTAAAGGAAGAGTGGTTTTTTGATAAGCAACGTTCTGTAATGGATGTACGTATTATCGGAATTTGTCCTTTAACATTGGCACGCGATCAGGAAGGAAACCTGGTAGAAGGTGGTCAGAAAAAACCATTGTTTTGGATTTATTATCCTGAGTCAAGAAGAATTTTCGCTAATACTGAAGTTTATAACAGATACAATTCTTCACAACGATTAACCTATGAAGATGTGTTTATGAAACGCATGTTCAATAGCTATATCATGAAAGAAGATAACGTTTATAATCGCAGGATTGAAGATTACCGTATTAATCCGCTGGACGCACTGTTAGAATCAGAGCGCATCAAGCAAGATATGATCAACTTTGAACACGACCTCTGGGAGTATTAATCCTTTAAACATTAGCAGAACGCCTCGGAATTTCCGGGGCGTTTCTTTTTCCAGGAGTTAGCAATGCTTTTTTTTTATTTTCTTTGACTGGCATGAAGAAAACAGGGGCAACTTTCAATCTAGTTGGAGCAATATATATAATGCTTTTGATAGTACTAATCAGCCCCTTTTGGCTGCTTGAAAATTTTCACACCGGGGATGGGCCTGCACACCTTTATAGTGCCTACGTTTTACATTCCTTGTTGGCTGAACCTGACTCATTCTACATCAGTTTTTTTCAATTACACCTGCACCCTGTTCCTAATGCTGTTGTGCAATTGTTGCTGGCCGGATGCCTCACTTTTGCCTCCTCTGTTTATGCTGTCAAGATAGTGCTTACCCTCGTCATCATAATTTTTGTTAGGGGGTATTCATCGATGGTAAAAACAATGTCGGGCGAGGTAAAGACATTTCCTTTAGCAATTATGCTTTTAATTTATTGTTACCCGCTCCGCATGGGTTTGTATAGTTTTATTCTTGGCCTGGGTGTCATGATGTTTGCCATATCCTATTATATCAGAAGTGTGAATAATGGTCAGGTGAAGACGATGATAATTTTTAGCATGCTGCTTCTTATTACCTGGTTCTGTCATTTGTTTGCATTGGCTGTACTGCTTCTTTTTGTTTTTGTTTATGAGGTGATTTTCGTTTCATTGCTGGTTTACAAAAAGCAACCATTAAAGCAATACCTGCAGAATCTATTTAAAAAGACTGTCGCCATATTGCCGGTTATTATATTAACGATTTTGTTTTTAAGAGAATCTATAAATGTTACCGATACTATATATATTGAAAAGTCTGTGTTAAAGCGGTGGTTTTTTGATCTTGAAGTGATGTACAATTTTGGTACTGATGACGAGTTTATTATTAGAAAGTTGTTTTATATTTTAATTATCTCAGCAATTGCTTTTCTTGCTTCAAATAAGACATACATTAAATCGACACTAATTTATTCTCTTGGCTTCGCAACTTGTATTTTCTTATTGTTTTATTTCTTAATGCCAGCCAATCTTTTCTCAGGCGGGTCAATTAATCTGCGCTTTGCTTACTTGATCTTAATCATGATTTGTGTTTTTATTGATATGGCTTTGATGAAGGGTTTTGCCGGTTATTTTAAAATGTTGATGGTGGGAGTGGGGGTTTATGTTTCATGCATGAATGAATACGAAATGTTGAAGCCTTCCAGTGATGATATGAAAGAGGTGTTCGCAGCAAAGGATCATATAAGACAAAATGCAATTGTTTTACCATTAAATTATCTGCATGATAACTTTCAATATAATTTTCTTTTATACCTGGGCTGCGACAAAAAAATATTAGTGCTTGATAATGCAGAAGCAGCGACGCCCAATGGACTTATTACCTGGAGAAAGGATTTCTGGCAGCCGGAATTAATAGGCAACTATCTTATATCTAATTCCCCATTTATACACCCGAACTCATTCGAAAAAAAAGTAAATTATAATATTGATTATATTGTACGATGGTGTTGGAAAGAAACACTGATTGATTCAACGACACAACAAACAAATGCGTTGATTGATAGTTTGTACGCTCCTGTTTACAGTTCAGTTTCCGGGAAGGTAACGATTTTTGAAAGGAGAAATTAAGATATGAATGGTTGTTTTAAGGCATAAAAAAGCGCAGAACCAGGCTGCGCTTTTTAAATGGAATAATTATTTTTTAGTCTTTATTTTGACTGGTTGGAGGTGCAATACTTTGATCTATATCATAAACTGTTATTTCAGTGCGTCTGTTTAACTGATGTTCATCTTCAGTACAAGGAACTCCATCGCCACAGTTGTTCACCAATACATTTTCGCCACTCCAAGTAGCTTTTATCAATTGTTTCGGATTAGCTCCTTTTTCAATCAGGTATTTCCTTGCTGATTTTGACCTGTTTTCGGAAAGTCTTTCGTTGTAAGCAACCGAAGCGCGTGAATCAGTATGTGATGATAGACTAATAATAGCTTCCGGATGTTCTTTAAGGAATACTGCTACTTGATCCAATACGCTAACAGCATCCGGTCTGATATTGGATTTATCGAGATCATAATAAATGATTTTGTACCAATCTTCCCAGGGGTGAATATTCTTTGCAGCTTTCAGCTCCACATTATAAGTTTTATCTTCAATCTTATCTTTTGGAATTGGATCCATCATCACAACTCGTGAACGATAATTTTCTTTCGAAGTAAGCAATTGCATTCCTACATCAGCAGTAATCGGTTGCCTGAAAACACCTGTGGAGTCAGTTTGACCAATGATGCGATCATTTAACTCATCCAGAATAGATGCTCCTTCGATTGGTAAATGTGAATCGGCATCCGTCACCACAAGTATTGCTGCAAACTGGTATGGATTTCCTAATTCTATTCTTACGAATGGATCTCCGGGTGCAGCACCAACAGTACTGAGGGCAATGGAACTGTCACCCATATTTTCCTTAGAGCCTTTTACTACATATTGCTGTTCGAACTCTGCATTGAAATCAAATCGACCATTTTCCTGAGTTACAAATTGTTTTTTATTTGTACCATTTGTAAGTTCAATGATTCCTTCATTGATGGGTTCACCCGTTTCACGATTCACGAGAATACCTCTGATGTGAATACTCCTTCGTTTAAAAGAATATATATCATCATCAAAACCTTTATTTGCACGATTGGAGCTCAGGTATCCGATTCTGTTCTTGCTGTCGTATATCATTCCGAAATCATCATCTGCCGTATTAATTGGATAACCGGCATTCACCACAGGCAACAGATGGCCGTTGATTTCGCGGGTGTAAAATATATCAAGACCACCAATGCCAGGATGTGCATCTGAAGAGAAATATAATGTACCATCATCCATCACCTCGGGAAACAATTCATTTCCATTGGTATTAATGGTATCACCCATATTTTCAGGCTTGCCCCATCCATTCCCTTCTTTTCTGCAAACGTATAGGTCCATTCCGCCTTGTCCTCCGGGCATATCGGAAGCAAAATATAATTTATTGCCATCAGGACTTATTGCAGGATGCGCACAGTTGTATTCATTATTGTTATACTGAAAGGGTTTAAGCTCTTTCCAGTTTCCACCTTCGTTCTTTGCTGTATATATTTCCAGTTTTACAATTTTATCTTTGCTTTTACCTACTTTGTTTCCATTGATGTTATTCCTGGTAATGTATATTTCATCACCTTTTTTACTAAAACATGCTGGTCCGTCATTATACTTTGTTTGTATATTTCCATTGAACATTTCAGCAGATTGGAAGGAGTTTTCTTTTCCTCTTGAATAGTACAAGGCAAGAAAAGGTAAGTTTGTCCATGAATGTTTTCTTTCCACAAGATCAGTACGTTCACGGTTGGAGGAAAAAACAATTCCATCATTATATACTGCAGCACCGAAATCAGAATTCGGCGAGTTGATACCGAGTTTTGTTATTTCGTAATCGCTGCTATCAGCGAAGAAGCTTTTGTAATTATCCATGGCACGAATGAACAACTTTCCACGACGATCATTCGGATAGTCAACCATGAAATTTTCCATCCATTTACGAGCCTGTGCATATTTGCCATTATTCATCAACATGGATGCATAATAATATTTGTAGGTAGGTTCACATTTAAGCATTGTTACAGCACGCTCATACCAATACAAAGCCATGGCCCTGTTATTGACTAAACGATAGCAGTTTGCCAGTTTGAAAATCGCATCCTGCTGCATACTGTCTTTTTTCAATGCTTTTTCATAATAAGTTATTGCATTGGCAAATGCAAACATCTTATAGCTGTTGTCACCTTTTCTGATCAATGCTTTTTGTGCCTGCACTGAACAAGCCATCAACACTGAACAAAGTGTTATAATGAATATTTTTTTCATATGATTAAGAGTTTTCAATGCAAGTTAAATTAGAAGTAACGTGGAGTGATGATTTTATTCTTATCAAAAGACAGGTCATATCCTAATGTAATTTCATGACTGCCTGAGTTAAATTGCCTTAAGTCGGTGATTGTGTAATCATAGCTATAACCGACACGTAATTGCTTCGTGATTTGGAATCCGGCAATTGCTGCCCATGAGTCTTTAGTGCGGTAAGAAACACCAATCCATAGTGTCTCTTTCAGCAAGGCATGAATGCCAATGTCGGCTTCAAGTGGAGCGCCTGACACTGCTTTAATCATAATTGTTGGTTTTAATTTAACTTCTTCAGTTAGATCATAAACATAACCACCCATCAGGTAATAGTGCCAGTAGTCCATGTGAACTTCATTGCTTACTTTGCTGTTTCCTGGGTCAATTTTATTTTGTAACAAGCGAGGAATTGATAATCCGGCATAATATTTTTTCGTAAAATAGTAAACCCCAAAACCTGCATTCGGCAATAACAGCCTTGGTGTATTGCTTGAGAATGAAACATCTCCCTGGTCAGTTGTTTTAATCTCCAATAGTTTTTCCTGATGATTAATCAATCCTGCCTGCAAACCCATTGACAAAACCGCGTCATTACGCACCGGAACCCGGTAGGCATAATTGGTAAAGATGGCCATGTCATGCGTTACGCCGATCTGTTCATTGAGAAATGAAATACCCAGCCCTATTTTCTTATTCTTCAGGGGCGCATGACCGCTAAAGGTCTGCGTTACCGGGGCACCTTCAATGCCTACCCACTGGTTGCGGTAAAGAGCCGTCATTGCAATGTTGTCACGAGACCCTGCATAGGCAGGATTGATAAACATTTCATTGAACATGTACTGGGTGAACTGTGGTTCAAACTGTGCATGGGCCTGTGTCAACAAAAGGCTAAATGCTGCGGTGAGCAACAGTGCGCTTCTTTTCAGATACTTATTCATAGCTTGCATTTTATATTGTTTTTTTATTTTGTTTTTATATGTTATTATCTCCTGATCACTACAAATCCATTGAGTGGTTTGTCGTCAGTTTTCAGGTCAAGTATATAGTAGTATGTTCCGTTGGGAAGTGTCCTTCCTAAATATATTCCACTTACATTGGATTTTCCATCCCATTTATTGTCATACTCTTGTTTCTTATACACAAGATTTCCCCAACGGTTATATATAAAGAGTGTATTTTCAGGATATTTACTTAATCCTTCAATGACAAAATAGTCATTCGTTCCGTCACCATTGGGAGAAAATCCATTGGGCACATTCAGCGAATCACACATTACTGCGACCTGAACAGTGGCTGTTGCTTTGCATCCTATGTCATCTTTAATGGTAACCGTATAGTTGGTTGTAACTGTCGGACTCGCTACCGGATTATAAATTTCAGCATTGTTCAACCCTATAGTTGGACTCCAGGAATATTCTAAACCACCGCCGGCCACCAATTGAGCATGTTCACCAGGACAGATGATGAAATTGTTACTAACAGAAATATTTTGAAGTGTTCGCGTAGTAACTTGAATAGGGTTGGAAGTGTATGTGCCGCAATTATTGGATGCTGTTAATGTATAAGTTCCTGCTGCCGGAGTTGAGAAACTATTCGCATTGGCACCGTTCAATGGAATGTTATTATAGTTCCATTGGTATTGAACTCCCGGAAATAAGGGTGCAGAAAGGGTTATCATTTCTCCAACGCATATTTCAGGCGGGCCGCTTGGTGTGACATTTAATGAAGCCTGGTTATCAATGGTGACGGTTTTTGTTGCACTGCATCCATTGTTATCGGTAATGGTAACTGTAAAAGTTCCGTTGAATACCTGGCTCACCGTAGCAGTATTGTTTCCATTACTCCATTGATAAATATAGGGAGGTGTTCCTCCCAACGTAGATGTATTGATCGTACTTGCCAGGCCGGTCAAACAGTTGGATGATGTTGCAGTAGCTGATAACGTTAGCGCATCTATTGGTTGTTGTAAATCTACACTGGTAGTTATAGCACATCCATTGTTATCGGTTACGGTTGCTATATATATTCCTGGCACCAACCCATTGATATCGCTGGTTGTTGCTCCGGTGCTCCAAAGTACCTGATAGGCAGGGTCACCTCCGGAAATTATAAGAGAAATTCCGCCATTATTCATTCCATAGCAACTTACATTATTGGTTGTGTGGTCAACAATGAGTGATTCTAATGGTTCAATAATTTCAGCAGTGTTTTTTGTTGAGCAATTATTGGCATCAGTAACAGTAACATGATAGATGCCGGCGGTCAGATTGTTTAAATTTTGGCTGGTTGATCCGTTACTCCAATGATAAGTGCAATTGCCTGTGCCACCTGATACTGACAACATTACTGATCCGGCATGGTCGCCTTTACATTTCAAATTTTGAGACGATACTACCGATTGTAGAGGAGCAACAGGCTGCGCAATAGTCACGGCATTCATATAGGTACATCCATTATTGTCAGTAACGGTAATAACATAATTACCGGATGGCATATGCTGAATTTGAGAAGTTGTTTGACCACTGTTCCACAAGTAATTGTAAGGTGCAGTTCCTCCATTAACCTGAGACTGAATAGTTCCTGTACTGCTGCCATTACAAAGCACATCGGTTACTACAAAAGTGTTGGCCAAAGTTTGCAATGGTTGTGTAATTGTCCATGATTGATTTGTAACACATTGGTGCGCATCAGTAATGGTGACAGTATAAGTTCCTGCTTCTGAATTTGTCAGGTCTTCATTTGTTGAACCGTTATTCCACAGATATATATAAGGGGCAGTACCGCCATAAGTTAATACATTGATGTTGCCGGTATTTCCATTGAAACAATTGACTGGTGTAGTTGAACCGGTTACAGATAAAGTTGCAGATGGCTCATTGATGAGATAGTTTCCTGTTGTGGCGCATCCATTTTGGTCTGTAACTGTTACATAATAATTACCTGCAGCAATTGCACTGATATTTCCGGTTGTTACGCCGTTACTCCACTGATAATTGTAAGGCGCTGTTCCTCCTGTTAATGAAAGGCCAATTGAACCGGTATGATTACCGTGGCATTTGACATCTACAACAGTTGTTGATTGTATATTTAAAATGGCTGCAGGCTGATCAATAATAAAGGAATTGCTTGTAATACAGTTATTCAAATCGGTAATGGTAACGGTATAAGTTCCGGAGGAGAGCTGACTTATTGTTGATGTGTTGGCCCCGTTACTCCATTGATAGCTGTAGGCTTGTGTACCACCTGTAGTATTTAAATTAATACTGCCTGATAAATCACCGTTACAATTAACATTAACAACAGTACCTGTAGTTTGTAAACTGCCGGAAGGTTGTGTGATAGAAACCGTATCAGCAAAAACGCAATTGTGAGCATCAGTAACTGTATAGTAATAGGTTCCTTGTGTCATTTGATTATGAATGGCACTTGTTGTTCCATCATTCCATGTATATAAGTATGGTGATGTACCTCCTGTTGGCGTTATGGTAACAGCCCCTGTTGCATTATTGAAGCAATCTATATTTGTTACTTGCACTGAAGCAGTAACATTTTGCGATGGTTGCGAAAGTGAATAGGACTGGATTAAGCTGCATTGATTGGTATCTGTAATCGTAACAACATACATGCCTGATGTTAGATCTGTAATGGAAGGTGTTATTGCACCATTGCTCCAATTAACAACATATGGTGCAGTTCCTCCTGAAAGATTCATTGTAATTGAACCTGTTTGATCGCCATGGCAAGCGGGGTCTTCAGCAACAGCAAATACTGCAAGTGGTGCGGCAGGCCCGTTGATGGTATAAGTATCGAATGAGGTACAGCCATTTTGATCTGTAATTGTCACGGAATAAATTCCTGCATCCAGACTCATGATATCTTCAGTTGTAGCACCATTGCTCCATGCAAAAGAATAAGGTGCTGTTCCTCCTGTAACGGAAACATTAAGCTGACCTTTCATGTCTTTGTGACATAACTCGTCAGATTTTGTTGTACTAACGGTTAATGCAGCAGCAGGTTGTTGAATACTTGTTGTGTAATTGGCTGTGCAACCATTTTCATCTGTAACAGTTACATTATAGGTGCCTGATGTTAAATTTTGCTGATCTTCATAGGTGGAATTAGTATTCCATAAATAAGCGAACGGACCTGATCCACCTGCAACAGTAAGATTAATGGAACCTGTATTGTTACCAAAGCATAATACAGTTTGATCAATAGAAGATGCCATTAATGTTGCGGCTGTATAAGTCAGGTTATAAGATTGATTTAATTTGCATCCGTTGGCATCAGTGATAGTCAGGTTGTAGGACCCGCTTGCTAATTGTGTTAAATCTTCATTGGTGTTTCCATCCTCCCATAAATATGCATAAGGACTTGTACCACCGGTTACACTAACATTTATTGCCCCATCATCTACATTATGACAATTAAGGTTCTTTGTAATGGAAGTAGCAGCAAGTGCAGCTGTCGGCTGAGTAACATTAACTGATGCAGTTGTTGTACATTGGTTGGCATCTGTTACAACTACAGAGTAGGTTCCGGCTGTAAGCCCTGATAAGTCTTCGTTCGAGCTACTGTTGTTCCAGGCAAAATTATAAGTCGGACTTCCTCCGGTTACTGAAAGATTAATGGCACCGCTTGCGTCTCCAAAGCATTTTACAGTATCTGTTGTTGCTGTTGTTTCAAGGGCTTGCTGTGGTTGCGTTATGAAAATGGTATTGGTAAGCAGACAGCCATTGGCATCAGTAATCGAAACGGTATAGCTCCCTGCGGAAATATTTTGTAAATTATCTGTCGTTTCTCCTGTATTCCAGACATAGGTGTAGGGTGGCGTACCTGCACTTGCAGTTACATTTATTTGACCGGTATTGTTTCCAAAGCACTTAACAGCATTTACTTGAGATGATGCGGTTAAAGCCCCAACAGGTTGAGTGATGGTAACCGATGTGTTTTTCGTACAACCATTATCATCAGTTACTGTAACTGTGTAAGTCCCGGCAACTAAGTTTGTAAGATCCTGTTGGGTAGATCCATTGCTCCAATCATAGTTATACCCTGATGTTCCTCCTGCTACGGTAAGGTCAATGCTGCCAATTACATTTCCAATACAGTTAATATCGGTTTTTGTAGTAGTAAGATTTAAAGGTGCAACAGGTGCATCCACAATAACACTTGCTGAAACCTTGCAAAGATTTGCATCAGTTACTGTAACAGTATATGTTCCTTTAGTTAACTCTATAATATTGGAAGCAAGGGAACCATTGCTCCACATGTAACTATACGGAGCGGTTCCACCATTCACGGTAACGCTGGCTGTGCCATCATAACCACTAAAACATTTTACATCTGTATGATCTATAGTGGCATTTAATGCTGCTGACGGTTCTCCAATAATTATCGATGCATTGCTTGTTACACAATTATTTGCATCTGTTACGGTGACAGTATATGTTCCGGCAATTAGATTGTTGTTGGAAGCAGTTGTGATTCCATTGTTCCATAAATAATTGTAAGGTGCTGTTCCGCCGGTTGTATTCACGGTTGCAATTCCTGTGGATAAACCAAAGCATTTAACATCACTAAGACTTGAAATGTTAATTGTCAAATCTGCTCCAGGTTGTGATACAAAATAGGAAGAAGTAGTTGTACAATTGTTGGCATCTGTAACTGTTACTGTATAGCCGCCCGTTGCCAGGTTGTTGGTAGATGCTAAAGCGGTACCATTACTCCATTGGTAAACATAAGGCAAAGTTCCGCCTCCTACACTCAGTGCAATACTTCCGGTAGATCCTGCAAAGCAGGCAACATTGGTAACTACACCTGATTCAGTGAGCGCTGCAGCGGGTTGTTTTACCGTGATGTTCGCACCGGCGGAACAGCCGTTGTAATCGGTAATTGTAACAGTGTAATTTCCTTGAGCAATGTTGCTGATATTTTGCGTTGTAGCACCATTACTCCAGTTGTATATATAAGGAGTTGTGCCACCACTAACTGCAATATTGATGGCGCCCGTTGAATTCCCATAACAAAGCACATCTGTACTAGTATTCGTTAGATTCAGTGCGCCTGATGGTTGTGTGATTGAAATCGTTTGAATTGCTGTACATCCTTTGCTATCGGTAACTGTTGCAGTATATGTTCCGGCCGACAATTCGTTTATTGTATCTGTTGTTGCATTGTTATTCCATAAAAATGAATAAGGAGGAGTTCCACCACTTACAGCAATCTTAATTTTTCCATTACTTAATCCATAACAAGACACATTGGTTTGTTTGGAAATTGAAAATTGTAAAGCAGTGGGTTGTGTAATAATTATTGTATCATTTTTTTTGCAATTATTTACATCTGTTAATGTGAGCACATAATTGCCTGCGCAAAGAGAGCTGATGTCTTGTGTTGTTGCACCGTTTGACCAACTGTATTTATAAGGTGCAGTACCACCGCCAACTGTAATGTCGACAGCACCATTGCATTGGTTAAAGCAATTGGCATCAGCTAATGAATTAACGGTAATTTCATAAGGAGCAGGAGGTAAGTTTAAGGAAGAGATAGGTACAGAGATAAAATCTTTTCTGCCGCATGCATCTCGAACTACACATGAAATGTAACACTTTGTTTGAGGTGCTAATGAAGGGAAGATAATGCTTGTACTTGCAATGTTTGGGTTGACAAATACACCACCGCATGAAGTTGACCATTCGTAAGTATAGGGTGCAACACCATTGCTGACTGTTACACTTAAATTGGTTGAAATTCCTGATATAAATGTTGATGGAATATTGGGTGTAATGTTTAATTTCTTTGCAATACCGGCCTGCAGTATGAAATTCATAAATGTCCTTTGTACTGCTACATTTGACGGAGCGGTTCCCTTTGCGGAATGCCCGCCTTCATACATTACAAAACCATTGTTATTATTACCGAAACCGGGACCAAAAGCCAGTTTAACTCCTTCGCGTGGCGACACACCATCTGAAGTTTGTATTGCACGTAATGTACTCGCACGCCATTGACCCGTAGATAGCGGCATGTACCATTTCTCTGATCCGTTTTCTGTGGCCGATGTCATATCACCCATAAATTGCATGATGGGATGACTGTTATAAGAATTGTTGTAGATATAAGGTGTAGTAGGATTCCCTCCGTGATTTTCCGTGATAAGTGGGCCACACGAATTATTGCCATAACATTTTAATCCGGATGTGCTAAGAAAATTCAAGCGTTGCATCGGATCGGAAGGATTATTAATTCCTTCTAATACAGATACTGCATGACAACCTGCCCAAATAAATCCTTTTAATGTAGTGTTAAATGTTAATAGGTAATTATGTGTAGCCCATTCAGGATCTGCATGAGGTAAAATGTAGGTGTCATCACATTTGTCAAGGTTGCTTGGCAAGCCGACTGTATATATAGATTGTGGAATTCCTGCATTATCAAAGTAGGGAGTCACCAACTGTTCATTTTGCTGATCGATTACCAGGTTTGAGAAAGTGGTGATGACTCCATAAACGGACAAAGTAATATTTGAAGTTGTAGTTGCACCCACCACACCTTGTGATTGCCAACCTGTTATTACCGCATTAACTGCTGGGCTTCTATATTGTGATTCAATAACAAATGCACTTCCCCGGTAATCAACACCATTGTAACTGAAATCGATACCATCTTTAAGCTTTGTTGGATTAATGATCCATTTAATTGGCACATTAAAGTTTCTGACAACGTCTGCAATTAAACCATAGGGCTTTAATCCATTAAAAATAGTTTGAGGTATAACACCCATATTGATAATGAAGGAGCCGGCCGAAATCGAATTTATCGTACCAACCGTTACCACCTCATTTGTAAAATTACCCTGATTGTCGGTAATGGCAACACCATAAGTACCCGGAGCTAAACCTGCAATAGCTGTGGTAGTTGCTCCGGTAGTCCATAGATAAGTATAAGGAGCATGGCCACCATAAACCTGCACGGAAGCAGTGCCGTTGTTGCCGCTGTTTGCATCTGTATAGCTTATTGCACCAACAAGATTACTGTATTGTGCTATAGAGGTAGATGCATTAACCGAGCATCCACGGCTATCAGAAACTGTTACTGAGTAATTTCCAACCGTTACACCAGATATATTTTGTGTTGTCTGGCCGGTGCTCCAGTTATATATATAAGGTGGCTGACCTGCAATATGATGAACGGAAATTGTTCCGCTACTATCGCCGAAGCAAAATACGTTGGTTGAACTGAGGAAAATCTGTGCCGGGGCATTATTATATATATTAACACTTGTTGATGCTGTGCATCCGCTATTATAAGTAACAGTAACATCGTAATTTGCAGCACACAATCCTGTTAAATCCTGATTGGTATTTCCATC
>JANOXC010000014.1:0-50813 GCA_031418215.1 Bacteroidota bacterium | reverse complement strand
GGTAGTTTTTCATTGCAGGATTGGATTCCATTAAATGGCCCTACCAAAGGCAAATTCAGGGTTTTAATGAATGAAAAGCATAAGAGTCTGGATGCACAAGAGATTTTTGGAGAGAAAAAAGCCGATCATCGTATTATAAACGCTGCCCTTTCAATACAAGATGAAAATCCGGGGCGAAAAGTGGTTTTGGTTTCTAAAGATGTAAATCTCAGGTTAAAAGCCAAGTCGTTAAAACTATTGGCAGAAGATTACTTAACAGGCAAGGTAAAAGATATCGGCGAGTTATATAAAGGCAAGTCGACTATTGAAAATGTCCCGAAAAAAGTAATTGATGCAATTTACCAATCCGGTCACTGTGCCTGGAGTGAAATAACAGATTCTATACCGCCGGCGAATCATTATTTCATATTAAAGAGTAAGGCGGAAGCAGCCTCTGTTTTGGCCTACTTTAATCCAAATTCAGGACGAATTGAGCGTGTAAGCAAAGAGCCGGTTTATGGAATTCGTCCGCGAAATGCCGAACAGGCTTTTGCCATTCATGCTGTGCTCAATCCAAACGTACTATTGACTACCATCCTTGGAGTTGCAGGAACAGGAAAAACCTTGTTGGCACTTGCCTCTGCCATGGAACAAAAAACGCGTTTCAGACAAATATTCCTTGCTCGTCCAATTGTTCCGCTCAGTAATAAAGATATAGGATTTCTTCCCGGAGATATAAAATCGAAGATCAATCCATATATGGAACCGCTATGGGATAACCTTAAGTTCATCCAGAGCCAGTATAAGGAAACGGATAAGGAGTACCAGAAAATTACCGATATGGTTGAAAAGGAAAAACTGCATATTACCCCGCTTGCCTATATCCGGGGACGCAGTTTGTCTAATATTTGTTTCATCATCGATGAGGCTCAAAACCTTACTCCACACGAGGTAAAAACCATCATTACAAGGGCCGGTGAAGGAACCAAAATTATTTTTACAGGTGACATTTTCCAAATTGACACCCCTTACCTGGATTCCCATTCCAATGGTCTGTCTACTTTAATTGATAAAGTGAGAGGGCAGGCTATCTATTCACATATTCAATTAGAAAAAGGAGAGCGAAGTGAGTTGGCTAATATTGCAGGTGCGTTATTGTAAAAATGCGACGGTAATCAACCAATAAAACTACTTCTTCAAGCAAATAAGAAAGTCCCGACAAGCGGGACTTTCTTATTTTAAGGGAGCATTTCTACTATTTAGCTGAATCTCCTGAGGTAGTAACAACAGTATCAGCGGCCTGAGCTGCTACTGCAGCTGCTTCAGCAGCACGCATCATATCTTCAGCAGCTTTCATACTATCCTGACTAGCCTGCTCCATCTTTTCCTTCTCCTCAGCTGAAGGACCACAGGAATAAATTGCTGTACTTAACAGCGCAATTACCATTAACTTTTTCATATTTAGGAGTTTAATTTTCTTTATCCTTTGCCTTGTCCAGCTTTAACATCTTGAGGTTTCACTGGAGTTTTTGGTTTTTTAATCTTTACCGGTTTACTTTTAAGGGCGGCTAAAGAATCTTCCATCGCCTTCATTTGCAAAGAATCCGCTGTTGCTTTCTGTGCAGCTGCCATTGCATCCTGCATAGCTTGCTCAGCTGATGCTATTGAATCCTGACGTTGCTGCTCCATAACAGCATTAATAGAATCCTGTCGTTGTTGCTCCATTTGTGCTTTTTCTTCAGCACTTGGGCCACAGCTAATAATCAATGCCATGCAAGCAGCAGACATAAGGGTGATAATTTTTTTCATTTTGATTGATTTTTGGTATGGCAAAAATAGAAAAAATACTTTCCTGCGAAAGTCAAATGTTCAGTTTGATTATTTATTTTTGCATTACTTAATAAACTTAATAAAATATTCAAATTATGAGAAAAAGTAGTTTTAAAATTTCAGTATTAGTTTCAATGGTAGCAATTGCATTTTTTTCCTGCTCAAAGGATGAAGATACTACAGCCCCTGCGATTGTATTAACAGGCGGAACATATATTATAGAAAATATCGGCGATGCGTATGTAGAGCCTGGTTTTTCAGCCAGCGATAATGAAGACGGTAATATTACCGCAAGAGTAACAGTAACGAGTGAAGTTAACAAAGATTCCGCTGGTACTTATGAAATCCATTATGAAGTAACAGATAATGCAGGTAATGCAGCTGACGTACATAGAGTGGTAATTGTACAAAATACTTTAGAAACCAACACTCCTCAGTATAAAGGTATTTTTTCCGTGAATGAGGTTTGTACAGGACCATCTAATTATAATGATACAATTAGCTTTTCAGCTACCGTAAATAACAGGGTTTGGTTTACCCGATTTGCGAATTACAAAAACGGAAGAGCCTATGCTAATATAAACAGTGCGGGAGTAGTTAGCATGCCTGCTCAGACAGTATTTTGTGGCAACCCGGCAGCAGATCGATTGTTTAGCGGAACTGGAAGCATTATTACTTCCAGCGGTGTAACAACTATGGTCATCAACATGTCTGAAACCACCAATGGTACTACTATAACTTGTACTGAAACATATACAAAGTAATTTTTTTCTAAAAAAAAAGACTGCCTTCATCAAGGCGGTCTTTTTTTTAATATTGCAGGATGAATCAGCGAAACAGCCTTCTTCTTCTATTATCCTGCCTGGGCTTATTCCTGATGAATGCCTGTAGTAAGAATCAGGGCGATACAGATATGCCTTATATATTATTAGATGGCCCTAATCCTTATTACATTGATAGCATCGGAGGGCAGTATGTTGAGCCCGGGTATCATGGTTTAGATGATATAGACGGTGAACTAACCTCTTCAATTATTGTAAAAGCCCCTGTTATTGCAACGGATTCAGCTAAATCTTATAGTGTAGTTTACACATTAACTGATAAATCGGGTAATACATTTTCAACTTATCGCAGGGTAATCGTTAGAAATACCGCTTGGTTTTTGGAAGGGTTCTATTCCAAATGCATAAAAAGTTGCAATACCGATACCGCAGTTGTTCCAGCTTTTTCCAGCAATGTTCTTGCTTCTACGGTCAGTAATGATTCTTTTTTAATTCAAAACTACGGTGATTATGGCCCAACAGTTCAAGTATCATTTGCTGTTAACCACCTCACCGGACAAATCTCAGCTCCTGTACCCCAGACCCTGACTGACTCGAGCACATTGGATCAGGTTTTAACTGACAGTTCTTATGTAATTCAAAGGGATACTGTAAGATTCCAAATTTACTACACCCGTACAAAAAATGGGCAATCGCAAAATTGCAGTATGATATTTAGAAATTAAAGAATTTATCCCAACTTATCGGGCATTATGCTATTTGCTTTTTTTTCGGATTATTCAAGCTTTTCTAAAGTAGTGAGCCAAAAGTGATCCACAAACAGGTTACTAATACTCCTATCAACACTAAAACACGGGTTACATTGGAGTTGTGTAAATGGAGGTGCTCAACGTCAGTATTTTTCATGATTTTTTTTATTAGACATTTTCAATAATTGTTCCGCTATCATTTTTTTTACGTAGAAAACATCTACATTCATATGCTATTAAGACTTGCTCGCCAAATAAGCTTATTATTGGAGCGTATATTTAGCCTTTCCCCCTGTTTTATAATCTGATATTTTTGCAACTGTGACCCTTTCTCAAATCATTATTTTACTAAAGCGTTTGGCCATTGTTTTAGGGGCTTATACACTTTGCAGGTTCTTCTTTTTAGCCTTTAATCATGAAATGATTCATATGGCCGGAAAGACACAACTTCTGCTGATTTTCATTTATGGGATTCGATTTGATGTTTTTTCAGTTTTTATAACGAATGCCCTTTTAATAGTGTTACATCTTGCTCCTCTAAAACTCTTTTTACGTAAGAATTATCAGCGATTGCTGAAAATTGTCTTTTATACATTTAACATCCCCGCTCTTTTGCTGAATTGTATAGATTTTGTGTATTTCAGGTTTACCCAAAAAAGGACAACCGGAGATTTGTTTACCCCGGAAATGGCCGGTGACATCAGCAACAATGCTGTGAATTACATTATTGATTTCTGGTATGTTCTTGTAGTATTATTCATTATCCTCTTTTTAACAGCGTATAGTTATCGAAAAGTAAAAATGATTGAACAAGGCAATCAAAATCCTAAAATTTGGGTTTCTACTTTATATATAACATCAATTCTTTTTTTCTTTATTGTAGGAGCCAGAGGTGGCCTTCAATTTAAACCGATCACCATGCAGACTGCAGTAAGATACGCTCCTCCGCAATTAATACCATTGGTCTTAAATACACCGTTTACAGTTATTAAAACATGGAATAAAGAAGGACTAGCGGCAAAAAAATATATGGATGATTCAAAAGCTGATTTACTTTTTTCAATTTATCAGAAAAAAAATCATGTATTACCTATTCGAAAAATGAATGTGGTGATAATTATCATGGAAAGTTTCTCAAAAGAGTATATCGGCTTTTTTAATCATGGATTTGGTTACACACCCTTTCTCGATTCACTCTGTAAAAAAAGCTATGTGTTTACAAAAGCTTTTGCTAATTCCAAACGATCAATTGAAGGTATTCCTGCCATTACTACTTCCATTCCGGCATTAATGGATGAGCCGTTCATCACTTCTGCTTACAATACAAGTAAAATCAACAGCGTGGCAGGGATTTTGAAAAAACAGGGATACCACTCTGCTTTTTTTCATGGCGGGAACAATGGCACTATGGGGTTTGAAAATTTTTCAATGCTTGCAGGATATGAAAAGTATTCAGGTCGTAATGAATATGTTGGCCCTGCTTCCGATTATGATGGCAGCTGGGGAATTTATGATGTGCCCTATTTTGCATTTTTTAAATCGCAAATGGATCGTATTGAAAAACCTTTTTGCAGCACCATCTTTTCACTTTCTTCACATCACCCTTATTCATTACCTCCTTCCTACAAAAATAAATTTCCTAAAGGCGATCAACCAATTTTACAAAGTGTGGGTTATGCTGACTTTGCGCTTCAAAATTTTTTTAGGTTAGCATCCCAAGCATCATGGTATTCAAATACGTTATTTGTAATTACAGCTGACCATACCGGACCTGCTATTTCTCCTTATTACCAAACATCTAAAGGGATATTTGAAATTCCAATTATCTATTTCTGTCCTGCTGATTCTGCACTGAATGGCATCAACAACAACGTAACACAACAATGCGACATTTTACCTTCAATATTGGATTATCTTTATCTCAATGAACATTTTTCCTCTTTTGGCAACAGTGTCTTCAGCAGCGATGATCATTTTTCAATCAACTATAACAGCAATCTCTTTCAATTTTTTGATAATGAATACATGTTGCAATTTGATGGTGAGAATACAGTTGGTTTCTATCATTATTCTACTGACTCTTTTCTGGTAAACAACCTCAATGGTCAAAAGCTTTCCAAACAGCATCAGCTTGAAATGAAAACAAAGGCCGTTATACAACAATACAGAAAAGCCATGTTACAGAACACTATTATAAAGAGATGAAAAAGCGATTGCTTCTAATCATTAATCCACAAGCTGGGCATGGACTTGCTCCTGAAATTGAAAAGCACATCAAGGCTTCAGGGATTGAGGCCAAATTCGTGGTTGATATTATACATACAGAAAAGCGGGGACATGCCATTGAAATTGCAAAAAATGCGGCTGCAGATGGCTATCATGTCGTGGTAGCTGCCGGAGGTGATGGAACAGTAAATGAAGTGGCATCATCGCTTATGAATACAGACACTGCTTTGGGAATCATCCCTGCAGGCTCAGGAAATGGTCTGGCGAATCATCTAAATTATCCCGTAAAACCCATTGATGCGCTAAAGAAAATATTGAATGGCGAGGCGATCAGGATTGATACATTACGTATTAATAACCGGTTTGCTTTAAATGTTTCAGGATTTGGTTTTGATGGTTATGTTGCATGGTTATTTGACCGCCATGGCAAACGTGGCTTAATGTCCTATACAACCATTTCGTTAAAAGAGTATTTCCGGTATCCCGACGTTGATTTTTATATTGAATTAGACAATGAAAAGCTAAATATAACGGCACACATGGTTGTGATTGCCAATGCTTCGCAATTTGGTAATGCTGCTATCATTGCGCCGCTTGCCGATTTAAAAGACGGATTGGCTGATGTTATTATTGTGAAACGACCACCAATTCACCTGATGCCGATTACATTTTACAGATTGTTCAATGGTTCTTTAAGATCAAATAAATTTACCCGCATGGTGACAACAAAAAAACTCTCCATTACAGCTTCTCGTCCAATACATTTGCACATAGATGGTGAACCCAATGAGCCGGTAAAACAAGTAAACATGGAAGTAATTCCGTCTTCATTAAGTGTTATTGCTTGAAAAATAAAATTTTTTAATATTTATTAAGTTATATATAAAAACGAAATGTTGAATAGTGAATATTGGCAAAAACGTTATCTAAAAGATGATGCTTCATGGGACATCGGGGCACCCTCTACACCATTGAAGGACTATATTGACCAATTGGAAAATAAAGACTTGCGGATACTAATTCCAGGTTGCGGCAACAGTTATGAAGCAGAATATTTATTAGAAAAAGGGTTTAAAAATGTCCATCTGCTTGATTATTCCTTGCTGCCGCTCATGAATTTTAAAAATCGTAATCCTTCCTTTCCTGATCAGCAATTACATTGTGAAGACTTTTTTAGCCACCAGGGAAGCTATGATTTAATTCTGGAGCAAACTTTTCTCTGTGCTATTGATCCTTCATTACGAACTAAATATGCGGAACATATCTATGCATTGCTAGCTGAATCAGGCAAACTGACGGGACTGTTGTTTGATTGTGATTTTGATAAAAAAGGTCCTCCATTCGGCGGCGATAAAGCTGAATACACAAATTACTTCCGGTCCTTATTTCATTTCCAAACCTTTGAAAAAGCATATAACTCCATTGCACCACGAGCAGGAAGAGAGCTGTTTATCATCTTAAAAAAACGATTATTACCTTCGCGCTAATGTTTGTAAAAAGGATTCTGCTTATTTTGTTTTTTGTAGGTGCTGCTACGGCCCTAAAATCCCAGGATTCACTGACTAAGGAAAACAAACCGGGCGAATACCTTTTAAACGACTATGCCCGAAGTTATTATACCCAGGATATGGGTTTTGATTTGCCCGCAAAATGGAATAAGAAGCTTTATGATACGATAGACGTTTGGCTGGGAACACCTTATTGTTTTGCAGGCAGCGGCAAAAATGGAATTGATTGTTCCGGTTTTGTTAATTCCCTGTATAGCAATGTATATGATTCAAATTTAGGCGCAAGAAATTCAGGAGATATATATAAAAAAATCACCAAGGTTGATAAGCATGAACTATCTGAAGGTGATTTGGTTTTCTTCCATATTCGCAAAAAACGAATCACGCATGTTGGTTTATACTTGGGCAACGGTAAGTTTGTTCACGCCAGCTCTACGAGTGGGGTTATCATAAGCGACTTGGGCGAACCTTATTATAAAAAATATTATGCCGGTGGAGGATATTTCCCCGGCAGGCTTGAGTCAAATGAAGTTACCCCATGAAAACAGAGACCATCGTTTTAAATAGTAAGCAGATTCAGCAACGGATTAATCGTATTGCTTTTCAGATTTATGAAGATAATTTTGAAGAACAAGAAATTTATATAGCCGGAATAGCAAGAAGCGGTTTTGTTTTTGCACGTCGACTTGAAGAAGCTTTTAATAAGATTTGCGACATAAAAACGCATTTGATTGAAGTTACGCTGGATAAGGAAAATCCCGTAGTATATGAAATGAAACCTACTATCAAGAAAGAAGAATTAAATGGGAAAGTTGTAGTTGTCGCTGATGATGTACTAAACTCCGGCAAAACGCTTATATATAGTTTAAGGCCATTTCTAGATGCAGACATAAAAAAAATCAGGACGGCATTGTTAGTCGACAGGGATCATAAACGTTACCCTGTAGAAGCTGATTATATTGGCATTACCATTAGCACCACTTTGCAGGAGCACATAGCTGTCGACCTGAGTCCAGGGTCTGAATCTGTTGTTTTGCAATAATTCAATCTTGAAAACTCCTGTTAAGATCTAGTTAATTTCAATCCATTTTCACAGAAACTAGTTTTCTTTGCAGATTCATATTTTAAGTTTGTAACCGGTGAAATCATTTATCAGAATCTTTTGTAAGGTTTTATTTGTGCTGATTACCATCAGTTCGCATGAATTAATGGCACAAGCTGTGCTTACAGCGACAATCAGCAAGAACACGGTTGCTGTTGGGGAGCAATTTCAACTTACTTATTCTTTAAATGGATCAGGAAGAAATTTTCAGGGCCCGGATTTAAAAGATTTCAATGTTTTAGGAGGCCCCAATCAAAGCAGTCAGGTACAGATTGTAAATGGGAGCTATTCACAATCGATAAGTTTTACCTACTTCCTCCAGGCTAAATCAGAAGGAAATTTTAAATTCGGTTTCGCAACAATTGAAGCGGATGGGAAAAGAATTCAGTCGAATGGCTTAATGATAAATGTGGTAAAAGGAAACCCCAATTCACAAGGAGGTAATGCACAGGCGCAGAATAATCCTGAAGGGGTAAGCGAAAAGAACTTATTTCTGAGGGCAGAAGTGAATAAGACAAATGTATACAGAGGTGAAGCATTAACCGTTACTTTTAAGTTGTACACCAATGTTAATATAGTTAATTATGCCGTTTCTAAAATGCCATCTCTTTCCGGTTTCTATAATCAGGAAATCACCTTGCCGGAGCAACTGCAACTGCATAATGAAACCGTTGATGGAATAAATTATAAAGTTGGCGAACTTAAAAAAGTTGTTTTGTTTCCACAGCAAAGTGGCCAACTATCCATCGATCCAATGGAGCTGGAATGTATTGCGCGTATCCAGGTAAAAGGAAATAACAGGATGGATCCTTTTGGAATGTTTCAGGATCCCTTTTTTGGTTTTAATTCGGCTCGCGATGTGAAGTATGCATTCAAGAGCAATAAGGTTAATATTAATGTAAAGGAACTTCCTGCAAATGCTCCGCTTGGATTTAATGGCAGTGTTGGTCAATTAAATTTTGATGCAACACTTGATAAAAAAGAGACGAAGGCAAATGAACCTGTTTCATTGAAATTAAAAATTACCGGTACCGGTAATTTGAAGTTGGTTGAAGCACCTGAAATCAATTTCCCGCCTGATATTGAATCATATGATCCTAAGATAAACGACAACCTGCGTGTTAGTGAAAATGGTGTTTCAGGTTCTAAAACAATTGAGTATTTAATCATTCCCCGTCACGAAGGCACTTATGATTTAGCGGCTATCACTTTCAGTTATTTTGATCTCAATAAAAAACAATATGTATCTGCAACTGCAGGGCCTTTCACATTAAAAGTCGGAAAAGGAATTGGTGGTTCCGGTAGTGCTTCAACCAGCAATATCAGTAAAAGCGATTTTCAACTACTCGGAAAAGATATTCGTTATATTAAAATTCAGGAGCCCGATTTTATTGCAACTACAGGAAATTTCTATGGGTCACTTCCCTATTATGTTTTGACGTTCTCCCCGCTGCTTTTATTTTTTGGGCTTTTGGTATATCGGAAAAGAATTGAAACCATTAACAGTGATATCCCATTGTTAAAAAGCAGGAAAGCAACGGCAGTTGCATTAAAAAGACTGAAGGTTGCACACAAATTCTTAGCATCGAATCAGCATCAGGCACTTCATGAGGAAATATCAAAAGCAATGTGGGGATATATGAGTGATAAATTAGCCATCCCTTTTGCAGATCTTTCAAAAGAAAAAATAGAAACTTCACTTACCACATTAAACGTGCAGTCGGAAAAAATCAATTTCTTCATCAGTACACTTGATCAGTGCGAGATGTCGCGTTTTGCAGGAGGAACAACAATTGTAGATGCCGATCTATACCAGCATGCAGTTCAAGCTATTTCAGATATAGAACAATCCTTAAAAAGCTGATACTCTCCATGAATAAAAATATTTCTTTATTTCAAGTCAGTGCTTTTATCAAACCACCGTTTTTTTTATTGTTGCTGGTATTTTTTTCTGTCAATTTTTCATTTGCAGCCATGCCCAACCAACAGTTTGATGCAGGTAATAAAGAATACCGCTTTGGCAATTATGAAAAAGCAATTGTAGCATATGAGAAGTTAGTAAAAGATGGCTACCGCTCCTCAACACTTTTTTATAATCTTGGCAATGCATATTATAAAGAAAATAATTATGCAAAGTCGATCCTAAATTATGAAAGAGCTTTGAAGTTAAATCCTCAGGATGAGGACATACTATTCAACTTGCGCCTCGCCAACATGAATACTGTTGATAAAATAGAACCCATTCCAAGGTTGTTTTACGAGCAATGGTGGGATAATTTCATCAGTACGTTTAGTAGTGATAGCTGGAGTAAATATGGAATAGCAGGCTGTTGGTTAACGCTTTTATTTGTTGGGTTATATTTGTTCAGCAATACGGTATTTCTTAAAAAAACAGGTTTTTTCAGTACGGTGATTTGCGGATTCATTGCTGGAATGTTATTGTTTGCCGGGCGACTGCAACATCAAAGTGCTTATGACCAAAAAGCCGGTATTATTATAGAAACCAGCGCTTATATTAAAAGCTCACCTGAAGAAAAAAGCACTAACCTTTTCATGCTTCATGCAGGCACTAAAATTGAAGTGGTTGATGAACTGCAGGGTTGGAAAAAAATTAAAATTGCTAATGGCAATATTGGCTGGATCAGCAATAACGATATGGAAATGATTTAACGGAAAAATATTCCGTCCTATTTTTTTACCAATTCCATATCAGGAATAAATTTTTGGTTCTTTAGATTGTAAGCATTCCCACGTGTCATTACATGTACAATGAGGTTTTCAATACTAATTGGAGAACCTTCAGCGAGATCGGCAATATTACTGTGATGAATGCCATGACCATCCACAATTACAACCAAGCCTGAACCAATTGCTTCCAGGTTGTTATTTTCAGTTATCAAAACGCCCGTATCTTCACCAAGGCCAATTCCTATACAAGATGGGTTACTAGCAACAGCTTGCGCTAATCGACCAAAACGCCCCCTTTTATCAAAATGTGAATCTATAATTACATTCTTAATAAATGCAAGTCCTGTAGTAATTTTTACTTCACCCTTTATCAATGCGCCCGCACTGCTACCCTGATAAATCATTGTATTGCTCATGGCCATTGCACCGGCGCTGGTACCTGCTATTAAAAAATCTTCCTGCTCAAGCCTTTCATGCATGATATGTAGAAATTCCGTACCCCCAAAAACGGTACTAAGCCGTAATTGATTGCCGCCTGTAAGCATCACACCATCACAGCTTTTAATCCTTTGTAAATATTCTTCATTTTGTGCTTCAGCCCTGGTACGAATGTGTATAACACCAATATTATCACAACCTAGTTTATGAAACGCATGCTTATAATTCTCGCCTACTTCCTCAGGGATGCTGGAGGCAGTTGTAATTACTTCAATGCGGGATTGCTTCTGCATGCGCATCTCATGAACAATCCGACTTAAAATCTGCAGTTCAAAAAAATTGAGGTTATTCTTTTGTTCATAATTCGGCTCGGCCTCTGTTCCTTTATCTTCATTACCGCCAATAGCTATTAATTTACCTTTTATTAAATCCATTCTGTTTTTGTGTCGCTAAGTTATGATTTATATATATTTTATGCAAGCAATCCCCCCCATTTCCTGCTATACCAACATATCAAAAAGATGGAAATCTGAAATAATCCCATCATATCATTTTGCTGGTTGCCAAACTATTTCTATTTTCATCGTTTCATGATTGAATGTTGATAGATTTATCAACACTATTATTGGAAAACCTACCGTTTTAGTTATTCAGAAAACTCCTCTCTTAAATCGCTGAGCAGCCTCAGCACCAGACTAATAATCAAATTTTAATCAACTCATCTATGCGTATCCTTGAAATCCGCGCTATGCGTGGCCCTAATTACTGGTCAATCCGCCGTCATAAACTTATTGTAATGAAGCTCGATTTAATGGACCTGGAAGAGCGTCCTACCAATCAAATCAGTGGTTTTTCTGAACGTCTTGAACAGCTATTTCCAACAATGTATGATCATGAGTGTTCCGAAGGCTGCCCTGGAGGTTTTTTTAACAGAGTTAAAGAAGGAACTTGGATGGGTCATGTTGTTGAACACATTGCACTCGAAATTCAAACTCTTGCCGGCATGGATGTGGGATTCGGCAGAACCAGAGGAACCGGTGAGCCCGGTATATATAATGTTGTATTTGCTTATATGGAAGTAAAAGCAGGAACTTTTGCAGCAAAGTCTGCCGTTCGTATCGCTGAAGCACTGATAGCCGGTGAATCTTATGATTTACAAGCTGACCTTCAAGAAATGCGAGAAATCCGGGAAGATGAGCGACTTGGCCCGAGTACAGGTTCAATCGTTGAAGAAGCGCAAAACAGGGGTATTCCATGGATCCGCCTGAATAAAAATTCACTTGTAATGTTAGGTTATGGGGTGAATCAAAAGCGGATACAAGCCACTATCACCAGCCAAACAGGCAGCATAGCAGTTGAAATTGCCTGCGATAAGGAAGACACGAAGAATTTATTGGAAGCCGCTAATATTCCTGTTCCTAAAGGAAGAATAATTTATGATGAGGATGATCTTAAGGCCGCTATTGTTTCCATTGGTTTTCCACTTGTTTTGAAGCCTATCAATGGAAATCATGGTCGCGGAGCAACTATTAATATCAGGAATGAAAAAGATGCATTGGTTGCATTAGATGTTGCGAAAAAGATTTCACGCTCTGTTATTTGTGAAAAATATATAACAGGATTTGATCACCGTATTTTGGTGATTGATTATAAATTCATTTGTGCTGCCAAACGAACGCCTGCAATGGTTATTGGCAATGGCACGTTAACAGTTCAACAATTGATTGATGAAGTAAATAAAGATCCACGCAGAGGATATGGACATGAAAAAGTGTTGACTGCAATTAAAGTTGACGATACAACCATTTCCATGTTGCAGGAAAAAGGATATACCCTGGATACTGTTTTGAAAAAAGGGGAGATGGCCTATTTAAAGTCAACTGCCAATATCAGTACAGGCGGAACAGCAACTGATGTAAGTGATCTTGTTCATCCACATAACGTTTTTATGTGTGAACGAATTGCACGCATTATCGGACTTGATATCTGTGGCATTGATATTATGACCGATGACTTAAGTATTCCTATCGAAGAAGCAGGTGGTGCAATACTGGAAGTAAATGCTGCACCGGGCTTCCGTATGCATTTAGCACCAACTGAAGGGTTGCCACGCAATGTGGCTGAACCTGTTATTGATATGTTATTCCCTCCGGGCAGCACGCCACGCATTCCAATTGTGGCTGTTACCGGCACCAATGGAAAAACGACTACTACGCGATTAATGGCGCATATTGCAAAAACAGCTGGTTATAAAGTTGGCTTCACAACAACAGATGGTATATATATACAAAACATTTTGATGCAAAGTGGTGATTGTACCGGTCCGCAAAGTGCTGAGTTTGTTTTAAAAGATCCTTCTGTTGATTTTGCAGTACTTGAATGTGCGAGAGGTGGCATTCTTCGTGCAGGTCTTGGATTTAGTAATTGTGATATCGGAATTGTAACTAATGTAGCTGCGGATCATTTAGGATTAAAAGGAATCAACAACCTGGAAGACATGGCTCGCGTAAAGGCCGTTGTCCCCGAAAGTGTGCAACCAAATGGTTATGCAATATTAAATGCAGACGATGAATTGGTAGTTAAAATGGTGAAAGACATTCGAAGTCGTGTTGCCTATTTCAGTATGGATGAAAAAAATCCAATCATCAAAGATCATTGCGATAATGGCGGTCTTGCTGCGATTGCAGAAAATGGTTTCATCACGATCTGCAAAGGAAATTGGAAAATACGTGTTGAAAAAATAATAAACATACCATTGACTTATCGAGGTAAAGCGGTATTTATGATTCAGAATATTTTACCGGCTGTTCTCACTGCCTTTATCCGAAACTTTAAAATTGAAGATATTAGATTGGCATTGGAAACATTTATCCCATCTCCTGCTCAAACACCCGGACGTCTCAATATTTTTGAATTCAAACAGTTTACTGTTATGGTTGACTATGCACATAATCCGGCAGGCTTTCAGGCTATAACAAGATTTCTTGAACGTATTGAAGCCAAACCAAAAGTAGGCGTCATTGCCGGCGTTGGCGACAGAAGAGATGAGGACATCATTCTTTTGGGCACATTAGCTGCTAAAATGTTTGACGAAATCATCATCCGCCAGGACAGAAACCTTCGTGGACGGTCAGAGCAGGAAATAATTGATCTGATGTTGAAGGGAGTTTACAGTGTTGATCCACGTAAAAAATATATAGTGATCCCTAGTGAACCGGAAGCAATTGAATATGCATTTAAAAATGCAGTTAAAGGTTCTTTCATTACCATCTGCAGTGATGTGGTGCCCGATGCACTCGGTCAGGTAATGCGTTATAAAGAAGAAGAAGACAGGTTTACCATGAGTACGGCTGACATTCCGAATCAACATGAACTTGTAAAATCGTAAATTAAATGATGATTATAACTTGAACTTAGAACTTGCAATTAAGATCGATTTATTTTTTTTCAATAGTTTGAAATCAAATATTGTAATAATCCTGTTGCAAATTGTTAAATAGAGTTTGTTATTGAAATAACCCAGTCGTGCAAAAACTTTTTACTGCGCTAATTATTTTATGCTGGTATTCCGCATTCCCATCTGACAAGTTGTTAGTTGCAGAAGCTTTTCGTACACACGAAGTAATAAAAATTGATGGCGTCATCAATGAACACTCCTGGAAACAAGCCCCTGAAATAAATGGTTTTCAACAATCGCGGCCTTTGTACGATGTTCGTCCAAGCCAGTTTACAGCTGTACACATTCTTTATGATGATAAAGCCATATATATTGCTGCGATATTGTATGATACCTCGCCTGATAGTATTTTAAAACAACTTGGTCGTCGAGATGAAGATGACCTGAATGCTGATGACTTCTACATTAAGATTGATCCATACCTGAATAATCAGGACGCCTATCAGTTTGGCGTGAATGCGGCAGGAGTTCAATTCGACAGCCGATTTAGCGATTATACTTATGATGCTGTTTGGAACAGTTCCGTGAAAATCACTGATGAAGGGTGGTTAGTGGAAATGGAAATACCTTATGCTGCCATTCGTTTTCCTGAAGCATTAACTCAACAATGGGGTTTGCAGATCACACGCTCCATTCGAAGAAACCGTGAATTTGATCAATGGGCATTAACACCACTCACTGCGCCCAATCCTCAAATATATTGGGGTGTATTAAACAATCTTGAAAAAATAGAATCTCCTCTTCGGCTTTCTTTTACCCCTTATGTTGCTTCAACAGTAACAAGGCAGCCCATCACAACTGAAGATAATAAAACCACTTACAGCAACTCCTTAGAATACAGTGCAGGCGCTGATATAAAATATGGAATTGATGACCGTTTTACATTGGACATGATTTTACTGCCTGATTTTGGTCAGGTACAATCTGATAAAAAGGTCAAAAATCTTAGCTATCGTGAAGTTGTATTTGATGAAAACCGTGCATTTTTTAAAGAAGGTGTGGAGTTGTTTGGCAAGGACAACTTGTTTTACTCGCGCAGGATAGGAAAGAAACCTTCCGGTTATAATGATATATATAATAATCTTCAACCGGGCGAAACAGTGGTAAAGAACCCTTCACAGGTTAAATTACTGAATGCATTTAAAATTTCGGGCCGTACCAATAACGGGCTGGGAATTGGTTTCTTTAATGCCATTACAAATCAAACTTACGCAGAAGTAAATGACAGCACTGACCATATACATAAAGTCCTTACTGAACCCCTTACTAATTTCAACATCATCGTTTTTGATCAACAGTTAAAAAATAACAGCAGTTTTTATTTGCTCAATACACATACTAATCGCGATAAGGGATATAACGATGCCAATGTTACTGACGCGGGATTTGTATTAAGTAATAAACAAAACACTTTAGCTCTTTATGGAAGCGGTGCCATCAGCCAGATATTTAGTGAAGAAGGAGCCAGTAGTAGTTTAGTAAATACCATTGGATATAAATATGCCGTTGGAGTGGAAAAACAAGGTGGAAAATTGCAATACGGCATTGGAAGAGAAGAAGTTAATAATGAATTCAATACCAGCGACCTTGGCTATTACATTATTCCCGGCTACGTACAACATTCAGCACATGTCAACTTCGCACAATATAAAATATGGAAAGTTATTCGTGAATCATTTCATAATTTAAATATTAATATAGAAAGCAATTACGCTACTTCAGATTTGCGATTTTCACGCTTTCATTACAACAGTTTTTTAAATTTATTAAGTTTTAATGCAGTGTATTTTGGTGGAAATGTATCGCCTTTAAAAGTTTACGATTATCGCGAATCAAGGAGCGACGGAAGAAAATACCGACCTTACAAATACTATGTCCTTTTTGCCGGATTCAGTTCCGATTACAGAAAAAAAATAGCGATTGATGCTGAATTGACATCTGCTCAACTAATGGAAAAATATTATGATTTCTTTTACCAGGGTAATATTTCATTCCGTTTCAGAATTAACGATCACTTATTTATTAAAACGTTTTCACAATACACAAACGATCCGAACAGTATTGGATATGCATACACAGATCAACCATCCAATAAATCTATTTTGGGCTTGAGGGAATTAATCACTTATGAAAATAGCTTGTCGGCTAATTATATGTTTAAGAATGATATGTCATTAAGCATTGTAGGGCGCCACTACTGGAACACTGGTGATTATAATAGCTATTTTAATTTGCTGGATAATGGAGAATTGGAAACCCGACCGGAAATTGATGATATAAATAATTTTAGTTCCAATTTTTTCAATATTGATATGGTATTTGAATGGCGTTTTGCACCAGGGAGTTTTCTAAACTTAACTTATAAAAACTCAATTGAAACAGATGGGGAGCTCTTTACAACTAATTTCAATGAAAATGTGAGTAATGTTTTCGCTTCACCAACAACCAATAGTTTTAGTGTAAAAATTCTTTATTTTCTGGATTACCTTTTTCTGAAAAAGATTACCGACAAAAAACCAAAACAGTAATTTTTCTCTTCAATACAAAACGTCCTTTTATGTGATCGGTGCTAAATAGCACTGACCGATACAATGCCACATGTAATAAATATTTTTGGGGTAAATCAGAAATTGTTAATCTATCGTTAAAACATAATTGCAGGAATAATTCTCCGTTACTATTTCTTAAACCTTCAACATATGTCGATCAACCTGCTATTTCGTTTAACTCCCAACACACAAAACAAGGAAAACCACTTTAACCCAATTGTATGGAATCGCCTTTGTTACGGAACCAGAAATGACAGCCTCATTGTATCCCGGGCCACCCCTTCCACCAACTGCTTCACAAGATGGGTAATCATCTATCAGTTTCTAACCAACGATGCAAAAGACGAGTACTTTAAACTACGCTATACCATACAGGATTTTGAACTCCCAGTTGAACTAAACGCTTCATCATTGACAATGCATGACCGTATGAATAAAAAAACATGGTATGCAAGGAAAGAAGAAGAAATCTATCAAATATTAAATAGGATTCACATTTCCCCAAAAGATTTTACTGCACCTGAAATTTGTAATTATCCATTTGTCTAAACAATGTTTTTTTGTGATACAACTGGTTTCTTTTTGAATTGCTTGATAATTTTTCGCACCGAAGAATCTTTTTCTATTAATTAAGTTCAAATACTTCACCCCTCGTTGGAATTGTAACATCCTTAAACCCTGCTGAGATCAATTTCAATTTCCAATCCTGTTGCACTTCTAAAATACCATGCACTAGAAAAACACTTTTAACACTTGTTGGATCCTGACAGGAAAGATATTTTAACATTTCTGAATAATCGGCATGCGCGCTGTAATCACTGATGACTTCAATGGTGGCATTCACTTCATATTCCTTTCCAAAAATCCTCACATATTTTGCACCATTCACCAGCTTTCCTCCAAGTGAAGCTGGAGGACAATAACCCACAATCAATATCGTATTTCTGGAATCACTGATGTTATTTTTTACATGATGTTTAACACGTCCTGCCTCCAACATTCCGGATGCAGAAATAATAATACTGGGTTCATCAGAATCATTGAGTGCCTTTGAATCCTGCACCTCTTCAATGAATTTCATGTCACCATATCCAAAAGGATCAACATCCGTTTTCATATATGCTTTGATTTCCGGATTAAAAGACTCTGTATGCTTTCGCATGACCTCTGTAATATTAATTGCCAGAGGGCTATCAATATATATTTTCACCAATGGCATTAATCCTTTCGTATGTAAACGGTCGAGCACATAAATAATTTCCTGTGTGCGGCCTAAACTAAATGCAGGAATAATGAGTTTTCCTTTTTTCATTACACATGTCTCCATTACCACCTTCAATAACTTTTGCTCAGCATTTCCAGGTTCATCATGCAAACGGTTTCCATATGTCGATTCACAGATGATGTAATCAGCCTGAGGAAATCTTTGAGGAGCACGAAGAATCAAATCATTGTAACGGCCAATATCGCCACTAAAAAATAAATTGGTTGCCTTCTTACCATCAAGTAGTTTCATATTCACAGCTGCGCTGCCTAAAATATGTCCACTGTCGGTATAAGTAAAGGAACAATCATCGGTTATTTTTTGTAATTGGTCATATGGAACAGTGACAAAATTCGCTAATGCATTGGTCACATCATTGGCAGTGTAAAGCGGTTCAAGATATGGCCTACCCTGACGTTTTCTGCGCTTATTTACGTACTCAATGTCGTGTTCCTGGATATGCGCACTGTCCATTAACATTACTTTACATAGATCCAATGTGGCAGGGGTGCAGTAAGTTGTCCCACTAAATCCTTGTTGGTATAAATAAGGGATGCTTGCGGCGTGATCAGCATGTGCATGCGAAAGCACTAATGCATAAACGGATGCCGGATCAAACCCTAAATGACGATTTAGCTCATCCGTTTTATCCCCTTCCCCCTGGAATAACCCGCAATCGAGCAATATGTTTTTTCCTGAAGCAGTAGTGACCAAATGTTTACTCCCTGTAACTTGTTGTGCGGCTCCGTAAAAGGTTACTTTCATTTGCTTGTGACAATTAGAAAAGTAAACTTACACAAAAAACAAATAAAAAAACCTGTTCCAAAGCATCCGGAACAGGATTTAAACAATATATATATTTTTCCTACCGGAGAATCAATTTACGCTGGAACTTTCACGAAGGTATAGGCCTTCTCGATCCTTGCAAGTTTCTATTCCCTTATTTACGCTAAAGTCTTTTTTAACATAATAGGTAAAGCCTGCTTCATCTATAGCCACCAATACATTGAAATACTGTGCAGGATCCAAGCGGAGATACAATAACTTTTGTCCTGCGCAATATCCTTCTACACGTACATTTAACATGCTATTCAACTTATCCTTTAATTGGGTCCAGGTTTTATTCAAATCTGATTTTGGAACTTCAACTACAAGATCCATCAATTTGATCGTTTGTTCTTTAGTTTGTGAGGAAGCCGATCCGCATAAAAAAAGGGCTGCAATAATTATAAAGAGTCGATTTTTCATTGGTTTGCTGAAGTTTGATTTACCTGTCTTACGTAGCACCCCTAATTAATGTTTCAAAAACAGCATAAAAATCCCAAAACCTTACAGAATGGCTTGCAAAGAAGGGAAATCCTGCATGAATTGACTGGAAATCAAACGCTTTTGAGCATTTTAATGCCTAACAAAAGATAGCTTTGAAAGTAATGGCACACTACCTACTAAAAAAAAATAATCAATAAACTGCTTTTCCACTCCAGACCTTACAACCACTAAAAACAGTTTTCAAATCAATTGCCTTTTCAAAAATGCCAAACATTGCAGTACCACTTCCACTCATTGAAGCATACACGGCATTGTTTATATATAATTGTTCTTTAATTATTTTAAGCATCGGAAATTTCTGAAATACTTTTTCTTCAAAATCATTTTTCAAAACATACTTCCATTGCGTAACAGGCAACATTATTATTGATTCCAAAGGTATTTCAGGCACTGCTGGCAAAATCAAACTGTATGCTTCCTCAGTGCTCATTGTAATTAAAGGCATAACAATGACTATATAATAATTGACCAATGTAAGTTGAACAGGAAAAAATGTTGTTCCTTTTCCGTTGGCACGCATTGGTTTATTTAAAATAAAAAATGGGCAGTCACTCCCTAATTGAGACGCATAATCCAACAACTGTTCAATTGATAAATGCAAACCTGCTAAATCATTGATCAACATTAATGTTGCAGCAGCATCTGAAGAGCCCCCACCTAATCCTGCTCCTGAGGGAATCGCTTTCTGTAAAAAACATTCCATTGAAGGCAACTGATATTGTTTTTGCAACAAGGCGTAGGCTTTATAGCAAAGGTTTTGTTTGACATCCTCTGTAAAACCTGCACCCTTCATAATGATAGGAAATTGTGTTACAGCTGATTCATTGCTGTTTTTTACTATTTCTAATGCATCGGTCCAGCCAACAGGATAAAAGACTGTGTCTATATCATGAAAACCGTCCTTTCTGCGACCTGTAATATGGAGGCCCAGGTTAATTTTTGCGTTGGGAAATATGATCATTCCTACAGGTAAAAATGAAGGTTTTTAAGTCCGGTTTGCAAAAGACTCATAATGAGCGTTGTGCAGCCGTTGCAAAACTGCATACTTTCCCGCATTGAACCAACTACTTACCAACAACAAAAAGAGAATTATTTATTTTAAATTACTTTTGTGACTCACACTGTCCCCTATTTAAGAATGAGCAGTACATTGTTAGATTTTGAAAAACCTTTGGAAGAGCTACAGGAGCAACTATCGCAGGCACGCAAAATTGCCGAGAAAGGCAAGGTGAATGTGGAAGCTGTAATAAAAGACCTGGAGACGAAAATCGAAAACACAAAGAAAGAATTATATAGTCATTTGACTGCATGGCAACGGGTGCAATTATCTCGTCATCCGGAACGACCCTATACCCTGGATTATATTCAATCGATTACAGCAGGTGATTTCATTGAGCTTTTCGGTGACCGCCAAGTTAAAGATGATAAAGCAATGATTGGTGGTTTCGGCAGCATTGATGGACAATCAGTTATGTTCATTGGTCAACAGAAAGGAAATAACACCAAAATGCGTCAATATCGCAATTTCGGTATGCCAAATCCGGAAGGATATCGCAAAGCGTTGCGCCTGATGAAATTGGCTGAAAAATTTGACAAACCTATCGTCACCTTTATTGATACTCCCGGAGCATACCCTGGACTGGAAGCGGAAGAACGCGGTCAAGGCGAAGCAATAGCACGAAACCTTTATGAAATGTCTATTTTAAAGGTGCCTGTAATCTGTATTATTATAGGTGAAGGTGCTTCCGGTGGGGCATTGGGAATAGGCATTGGAGATAAGGTATTGATGTTGGAAAACACCTGGTATTCTGTGATTTCACCTGAATCGTGTTCCTCTATACTTTGGAGAAACTGGGAAAATAAAGAGCGTGCAGCAGATGCTTTGAAATTAACGGCTGATGATATGATGAAACAACAGCTTATCGATGGTATTATTAAAGAACCAAACGGAGGTGCACACAGCAATCCCGAGGAAATATTCAAATCCGTAAAAACAGAAATCAAAAAACATCTTAGTGTTTTATTGACGATGGGTGCTGAAGAAAGAATAAACCAGCGTATTGAAAAGTTCAGCAAGATGGGAGTCTTTAACGAGGAGTAAAATAATAATTAAATAGCTGCCGTATTCGCTTAATAACAATTGCAGCTACAATTGAGACCAATTATAATGGCCCCGAATAACCGGGGTTTTTTTAGCTGATCAAATGAAAATATTTTCAACAACAAGTTGAATAAAAAACTTTAACTGCAGAAAAATCGATTACCCTATTACCTTTGAACTAATGAATGAAAAGACCCCAGTAACAAGAAAAAAATTAATTAAACCTTTATCTCAGGAAATCCTTCAGGGTAAACTTCCACCTCAGGCAACTGACATGGAAAGTGCTGTATTGGGTGCATTGATGCTCGACAAAGATGCAGTGGCGAATGTAATTGACATTTTACATCCTGAATGTTTTTATAAAGAATCTCATCAGAAAATTTATAAAGCAGTCCATGAGTTGTTTCACAATACACAGCCTGTTGATATTTTAACAGTAACACAACAGCTACGTAAAAACGGCGAACTGGAAATATCAGGTGGTGCTTATTATATAACACAGCTTACCAACAGAGTTGCCTCTGCCGCCAATATTGAATATCATGCCCGCATCATTCTTCAAAAATATATTCAACGGGAGTTAATTCGAATCAGCACAGAAACCATTTCCAATGCATATGAAGAAACATCTGATGTATTAGAATTGCTTGATGATGCAGAAAAAAATCTTTTCGCATTAGCTGAAGGAAATATCAGGCGGAATTATGAAGACATGCACACACTGATCAGTAAAGCCATCAAGGAAGTGGAAACAGCTGCTAATCAAACGGCAGGTGTAACCGGTGTTCCCAGTGGATTTACTGAATTGGACCGTGTAACAGCGGGATGGCAAAAATCAGATCTGGTAATCATTGCTGCACGCCCGGCTATGGGGAAAACAGCGTTCGTATTAAGTATGGCACGCAATGCAGCGGTAATGTTTAATAAACCCGTTGCTTTTTTCAGTTGTGAAATGTCATCACTGCAATTAGTTAATCGATTGATAGCCGGTGAAACAGAAATCAATTCCGAAAAATTAAAGAAAGGTCAGCTGGCTGATCATGAATGGGCTCAACTGAACAGTAAAATAGTTCCACTTACCAAAGCCCCAATATATATTGATGATACACCGGCACTCACAGTTTTTGAATTGCGCGCAAAATGCAGACGGCTTGTTGCTGAGAAAAAAATTGAGATGATCATCATTGATTATTTGCAATTGATGGCTGCGGGTACCGATAGTCGGGGTGGAAACAGAGAACAGGAAATCAGTGCCATTTCACGCTCGCTAAAAAGTATTGCCAAGGAATTAAATGTTCCTATCATTGCACTTTCACAATTAAGCAGGGCTGTTGAGTCAAGAGGGGGAAGTAAGAAACCACAGCTAAGCGACTTACGTGAATCGGGAGCCATTGAACAGGATGCCGATATGGTGCTCTTCATTTACAGGCCTGAATATTATGGGTTAACGGAAGATGAAAACCAACAGCCCACCAGTAATGTTGCAGAAATCATCGTTGCAAAAAACAGGAATGGTGCCACTAAAAGTGTGAATCTTAAATTTATTGCCCACCTCACCAAGTTTACAGATCTGGAGGATTTTGATTTTGTGGATGAGACGGTTAAAATCTCCAATCCCAATATCGCGCTTGATCCTGACAGGATTACACGCAGGTCGAGAATGAATGACATGGATGAAGATGTTCCATTTTAATTCATTGTATATACCATCAATTTCCGTAAATTTGATTACCTAATTGTTTCTTGAATTCTATTTCAAATAAACGTTTAAAAAGAAAACAATTAAACAAGTTTTTCGTTAGATAATACAATGAAAAAATATTTTTTGATTTTATGTCTAATGCTTTCCCTGTTGCCGGCAGCAACAATGGCTTCTTACATACTGATACCCATGGATCAGTCGCAGCAGAATCATTTAAAAGCTTATGGTATTGCCTATTGGGTATTGAAGAATGATATTGAAGTGGAATGGCTGTTGAATTACCGAGGTGGAAGTTTCATGTTTAAAAATTTAGCTCCTTTAGAGAAGGAATGCCAGATAAGGGGTGTTGGCTATAGTGTTATTGCTGAAGTACAGGCTGCAGCCATCCTTGATGAAATTGCACCTCCGGAAGTAAACATGGATGTAGTTAAATTAGAAAAAGCACCTAAGATAGCAGTGTATTCTCCTAAAGGAAAGCTACCATGGGATGATGCAGTTACATTGGTTTTAACCTATGCTGAAATCCCTTATGATGTTGTTTATGATGAAGAGATCATTGCAGGAAAACTGCCTTTGTACGACTGGCTTCATTTGCACCACGAAGACTTTACGGGGCAGTATGGAAGATTTTATGCGATGTATCACAATGCACCCTGGTATCAGGAACAAGTACGCAGTGATGAAGCTATGGCACATAAAATGGGGTTCAACAAAGTTTCCATGATGAAACTGGCCGTTGCAAAAAGTATTCGGGATTTTACAGCTGGGGGAGGATTTTTATTTGCCATGTGTTCGGGTACCGATTCCTATGATATTGCATTAGCCGCTGAAGGCCTGGATATATGTGAGAAAATGTATGATGATGATGGTACAACTCCCGACTATAACAGCAAGCTTGATTTTAGCAAGTGTTTTGCTTTCCGCAATTTTAAGTTAAGCACCAATCCTATGGAATATGAATTTTCAGATATTGACATGACAACAAAGCGCCAGGTTCCGCGTAATGAAGATGTGTTTACCTTATTTGATTTTTCAGCCAAGTGGGATGTAGTTCCAACGATGTTATGTCAAAACCATGAACAGGTGATCAAAGGATTTATGGGCCAGTCAACATCTTTCAGTAAAAATTTAATTAAGCCTGAAATCTTAATTCTTGGCGAAAATAAAGCTGCCAATGAGGCGCGTTATATTCATGGTGAATATGGCAACGGCACCTGGACCTTTTATGGCGGTCATGATCCGGAGGATTACCAGCATATGGTTGGCGATCCCCCTACTGACCTTTCACTGCATCCTAATTCCCCCGGGTATCGTTTGATTTTAAATAACGTTTTATTTCCTGCAGCAAAGAAGAAAAAACAGAAGACTTAACCGTTGAACTTTTTTATTTCCAATTTACTGCCATCAAAGGAAGCAAATAATTGATGGTTGATCCATTCCCCTAAATTGATGTATCGGCTTTTTTCATTGAGCTTAATATCAATTGGCAAATGACGATGACCAAAAATGAAAAAATCGTAATGTTCTTTTTTTAATACGTCTTTGCAGTGTATGATAAGCCATTCCTTATCATCACCTAAATATTTTTCATCACTACCTCCGGTTGCTGCCCTGCTTGTTTTTGAAAAATATTTCATCAACCCTATTCCAAAATTTGGATGGATGCGTGCGAATAGCCATTGAGAAAATTTATTGGAAAATACTTTCTTAATTGTTTTATATCCGTAATCACCCGGACCTAATCCATCACCATGGCCCAGGTAAAATTTGAAACCATTGTATTCATGTTGAACAGGTGCCCGGTAAATAGTAAGCCCGATTTCCTGAGGCAGGTAATCAAACACCCACATATCATGATTGCCGGTGAAATAATAAATCGCTACCCCTGAATCAGCTAACTCAGCCAGCTTGCCCAACAACCTTACAAAACCTTTTGGAACAGTATTCTTGTATTCAAACCAATAATCGAAAACGTCACCCATTAAATACAATGCCTGTGCATCATTTTTTATCGTATTCAACCATCTAACAATCTTATGCTCCCGTTCCAGGCTTTTTTGATAGTCGGGCACACCCAAGTGAAAATCTGATATAAAATAAATTTTTTTACCGGGATGGAGTTGCGTCATTGTATTATTTTATTGCGGAGATTGAGTGGATTCAGCATATTCAGGTTAATTACAAAACGAATCTGCTCAAGTGTTTTTATTTCGTTGTCCTTTTTATATTGATTTATCCCTTTCGATAGTAGGAAAGGAAAATAACATTCCAATGCATCATCAACCAATGAAATACATATTCCGGCATCAAAAAGAATAACATCATTATACTCTTCAATGTGATTCTTTGCATCTTTAAAAGTACCGATATCTATAAAAGCCTTAATCGGTAATATACCAGGTAAATCAGCCTTAATATTCAAAGTTGCCATCCATGCATTTACACGTGCATATGGTATGCTAGCTTTAAAACCGCCTTCATTCATGCTCATTTGTTGTGACCAAAAACCAGAAGTCTCGCTTCTACCAAAGTAATAATCATCAGCCCAATAATCACGCGGGCCATCCCAGGCCGACAAGTTATAAGGATATTGCACCGGTGCCTGTTCATCATTATATACAAACGCTCCTGCAAAAACTCTGCAATTTACTCCTTTATTGCTTTTCTTGTAGTTGAACTTTAAGTTTGATGTAAAAGACAACTTTCCATAATCCATATTTCCTTCATATTGCACTTTAAAACTAAACGGATCTAACTCCCGCTTATTTTTCTGCTCAAAGTAAACACGCAATGTCTGGTAACTATTATTCACTACACTGGTAATATTATACGAGGTAGAATCATTTACAACAACCCTTTGTTCCAGTGCTGTCTCCTCTTTGAATAAAGTAATTGCTGAAATGCCAAAGTGGTTCTTACTGGAAGACTTTGGTTCGCGGCTACGGATGGAAAATTCGATGGTTGGCTCCAAACGGCTATAATGTAAGTGTACAGACTCAAATTTGTCAAGGCTCTTCCTGGTAACTTCATATTGATAAGCAAATCGTTTACCGGCAAGCGACAACCCAATGAAATCGAAGCATCCACTTCTCTTATATATATTATAATTTAATGACCCACAACCGGCAATTTGCTGATCGCTCAAACCATACAAGGCTGTTACGGCATATTCAAATTTCTTAACCGGTAAAAATTTATTATAAAGGGTCATCCCAACCATAAAACCATTGTACACATTCTTTCCAATGGAGGGTAATAAGTTAATATTGGTATGGATTTTTGTTTCAAATTTAGGAAGTAAGTGAATGGAAAGTGGTTCAATCTTTTTAAGCAACCCTTTTGACCTTATGATATTGTTACTCCTGTTTACATCAGGCATATCATGTAAATGATCGATCTCGAATGCATCGCAGGTTTCACATTCAATATGCTGCTGCATGCGCTTCGCAAAACCTTCCAACTTAATAGTAGTTATCACACTATCATTCTTCAGGCCGTGCAATTCTAGTGGCGATACTAATCCGCCTTTATTACATAAATTAATATCATAACCTGCTTCGGCATGTTTTATCCCACTAATTTTATAATCAATCTTCTTTGTTGTTGTTAAAACATCATCAAAAAACCAATCAAGGCTTTTACCAGAACAACTAGTAAATATCTCTTTAAAATTCTCCGGGTAAGGATGTTTGACTTTCCACAAATTAAAATATTGCTTCATGCAACTATCAAAAATAGTATCACCAAGGTATTGACGAAGATATTGCAATTCAATTCCGGTTTTGCGATAAACTATCAGTCCGTAATTACTTGACGTATATGATATGGATTTCCCTTCTATTGGCTGATCTGCTTGAACCGATGCAGGGACATTATACTCCAGCTGCCAAGCCTCTTTATAATCCAGGTTGTCCAATCCCAACAACCTAGAAGCTCTATTTCCAATCCCCATCAATTCATTCCTATTGCCATAAATTGATTTTGGATAACGTTTAAAAACGTATCTCATTTCATTGAAAGAGTTAATTCCTTCATCCAACCAGGGGTGGTCTCTCTCATTACTTCCCAACATTCCATAAAACCAATTGTGGCCGACTTCATGAGCAATTGTGACATCAAGCATAAAAGAATCCGATTCACCTCCAATAATAGTAATGGTTGGATATTCCATCCCCGTACCTGCACTGATTACACCGTCAACAACCGTACATTGATTATATATATAATCACCATTCCACAATGAATAATCATATAAAGTATTATTAATGTATTGAATGCCTTTTTTCCACAAATCCGCTCTATTGTTTGTAAACATAGCCCAAGTTGTAACTTTATGGCCTGAGTTCGGCAACAACACCTCGCCCTTTAATACGTGCCAGCGTTTGTCGGCAAACCATGCAAAATCATGAACATCATTCTGAATGTATGTCAACTTTTTTGTTTTGTCACTCGATGCAGGAAAACTCATGTCTTGACCAAAAGAATCAATTTTTGCAGTTTCTTCCACCTTTTGCAGCAGCCATTCTATTTCTGAAGTATCATTGAGCTCACCTGTTGCACCCACCACATAATTTTCAGGCAGCTCAATCGTAACATGATAATTTCCAAATTCCGAATAAAATTCACCTTGGTCAAGGTATGGCATTGGATGCCAACCTTTGCTATCATAAACTGCAGGCTTTGGATACCATTGTGATATATAATATGCTTGTTTGTTGTGGCCTAATCGTGAAAACTTTGCACTTGGGATTTTAACATAAAATGGCGTTGTAATTTTTATTTTCTGTCCCGGCAACAATGAATGTGGCAATTTTAACCTGCCATAGTCCAGTTCTTTAAATTCAAATTTGACCGGAAGAGAATCTATTTTAAAATCTAATGAATCAATAAAACCACGTTCCTTCTCTTCAGCAAAAAACAATTTAAGTTTCCCGTCTTCAACCTGTTGTTTCACCAATGCTGAATTATTATTCCTATATGCATTTGGCCAAAGATGAATCCATATCTCATTCAATACATCAGGCGAATTATTGATATACTCCATCTCTTCAAATGCACTCAGGGTATGATTGATGTCATTAAGTTTAACATCAATACGGTAGTTCACCTGCTGCTGAAAATAATTTTGCGAAAACGCTGCCGGTAAAATAAGCAACATCAAAAGCACTAAGGTAGCAATGCTCACAATATTTTTCTTATAAACCGTCATAACAACAATCTAAAAAAGTTTATCTAAAGCTTCCTTCATTAATTTCTGCAACAACTTCGGGTCGGCCTTTCCTCCACTTAATTTCATTGCTTCTCCAATGAACAAACCTAACAATCCCTTTCTACCTTTTCTATATTCATCAACCTTTTCGGGGAACATATCGATTGCCCTACTAACCAACTCAACCAAATCACCTTCATTAGAATTCAAAAGCAAATTCATTCTTTCAGCCAGCAATAGTGGTTCCTCATTTGGGTTCATGATAAGGGCAAGCAGCAGCCGTTGCGCTGCAGCAGAATGGCTAATTACATCTTTCTCTACTAAGTTGATTAAAGCGGCTAATGTATGCGCTTCTAAATTAAAATCAGCTATCGTAATCTTCTGATCATTTAAATAAGATTGAATCGGCCCGAGTATCCAGTTTGCAGCAGCACGAAAATTATATGTATGCTTTATTAAGTTTTCAAAATATTCAGTCATCTCGGGCTGTTCACTTAGGGCATTCGCCTCAGCCAAAGTCAATCCATATTGCTTGTTATATTTTTCAATCAATTCATCAGGGAGCAAAGGCATATGTGTTCGAACAGCTGATATATATTCCTTGGAAACAACAACAGGCGGAATATCCGGTTCCGGGAAATAACGGTAATCATGTGCCGATTCTTTATCTCTCATGGAAAAGGTAATATCGTTGTGGCTATCATAACTTCTTGTCTCCTGTTGAATAACTTCACCATTTATCAACAAATCATTTTGTCGCCTTATTTCATATTGCAAGCCACGTTGCATAAACCGCATAGAATTCAAGTTCTTGATCTCTACCTTAGTTCCTAATTGAGAACTGCCTTTTGGACGAAGACTAATGTTAGCGTCACATCGCAAGCTTCCCTCCTCCATATTTCCATCACATATATTAAGAAAGCGCACCAGTTTTCTTACAGCAGTTAAAAAGGCATGCGCCTCCTCCGGTGACGACAAAACGGGTTGTGTAACCATTTCCATCAATGTTACGCCAGCCCGGTTAAGATCAATCAATGTGTTTTTATCATTGCCATCATGAATGCTTTTCCCGGCATCCTCTTCAAGATGGATATGGCTTAAATTAATCTTTTTGTGCAAGCCATCTGCTGTATGCACATTGATAAAACCGTTTCTACAAATCGGTGTCTTATCCTGTGTGATCTGATATCCTTTTGGCAAGTCTGCATAAAAATAATGCTTCCGTGCAAAATGAGTTTCTGCTGTGATGTCACAGTTACAAGCTAATCCAAGTCTTATTGCATGTGCTATTGCCTTCTCATTTAGTACCGGAAGTGTACCGGGGTGTCCGAGTGTAAGTACACCAACATGCGTATTCGGAAGTGCGCCAAAAGATGCATCATCAGAAGCAAATATTTTACTTCTTAAATTCAGCTGTATGTGAACCTCAAGGCCTATGACTACTTCATAATTCACTTTATATATATTATTGCCGTTGTGAAGATAATAAAGAATAGTAATACATTTATTCTTGATTTATCTAAAATGATATTTCTACAAGTTTGGAATTTGGGATAAATCAAAGCATAGCAAAAGAAATTTAACATCACAGATAACGATTTGCCATAATCAGACAGCACTCATTTTCTAATTAATCAAATTAATAATTTATTTGCCTGCAGGCTATTCTGATTCAATAAAAAAAAATCGGGATCATAATCCCGATTTTTTAATTTCAAAATATAACTTGACTTATTTTTTCTCGTCCATATTTACAGGTGGAGATGCAGGTACTATTTGTTTGCCATTATTTACCGGCGGACTTGCTTTCCTTGTATACTTTATTTCCATGTTCTTAAATTCCTTCCCCGCTGCTGGTGTCATATACATTTCCAATGATTGGTTATTGTCGTCAATAAATTTCATCACATTTCTCAATTTCACCTCTTTACCTGTCATTGGGTCAGCTTGCTTTCCGGTAAATTCAATGCTTTTGTTAGCCTCATTCCATTGTCCCTCAGTATACATGATCCCAGTTCCCATATTGTCAATCCAGGTACTCACAAAAACTTTTTTTATATTATCATATCCAACAGTACTGATTCCTTCGAATGGCATACCATTCACAATGCCCCGGTTCATTCCCTGAAGATACCTGTTACCCATAATCATTTTATTCATACAATTAAGCGTACTCTTAACTGGACTTGCATCAGCTGACATCCATAGGGTAACTTCCTCATTCCAAAGTCCGGCCGATTTTGCCATCATCTCATGCATGGCACCGGGCTTCATGTAATCCATCATTGATTTATCGTCGGCTGTTTCTCTCTTAACTTGCGCAAAGAGGTTATTGCCATTTATTGAAAGGATCAAGAAAAGGCAGCATTTTGTTAATGTTTTCATTTGTATTTTTTTTAGTATATATATATTAAAATAAACCGAACTATCTTGTTAATGCTTCTCTTTGTGATGGAACAGATTGACGCATCATCTCCAGAAAATCATCAAAAAGATAAACTGCATCATGTGGGCCAGGAGCTGCTTCCGGATGATACTGAACAGAAAAAGCTCTTTTGTTTTTCACTCGTATTCCTTCAATTGATTCATCATTCAGATTAACATGTGTTACGATCACCTCATGTGAATTCTCAATCTCCTTTTTGTCTACGGCGAACCCATGGTTTTGAGAAGTAACCTCGCTTTTTCCTGTTAGCTTGTTTTTTACCGGATGATTAATACCCCTATGTCCGTGATGCATTTTATAGGTTGATATTCCGCAAGCCAGTGCCAGTAGCTGATGACCAAGACAAATACCCATTAAGGGTACATCAGCATCAATGATTCTTTTTACTGTGGACACAACATCCTTCATTACAGACGGATCACCGGGTCCGTTAGACACCAGGTAACCATCAGGATTCCATGCTTGCATCTGTTCAAATGAAGCGTTATACGGGAAAACCTGCACATAACAATTTCTCACCGACAAACAACGCAGTGTATTAAATTTAACACCTTCATCAAGCACCGCAACCTTATACTTTGCGCCGGGGTCACCATAAAAATAGGGTTTCTCACTTGATACTTTAGATGCCAACTCCATACCTGACATGGAAGGCACATCAGCAAGTTTTTTCTTCAGCACTTCAATATTCATTTCTGAAGTAGAGATCAATGCATTCATTGCTCCCTTACTTCTAATATGTCGTACAATTGCCCTCGTATCAATGTCAGTTACGACAACCATTTTTTGCTGAGCAAGAAATTCCTGTATACTAATTGTATTACCCGCTCTGGAAAAAGTAAGGCTGAGGTTACGACAGACCAATCCTGATATCCGAATTTTTTTTGACTCGTTTTCTTCTTCTTGTATACCATAGTTGCCAATATGCACACTGGTCATCACCATTAATTGCCCGGTATAAGAAGGATCAGTAAAAATTTCCTGGTATCCTGTCATTCCTGTATTAAAACAAATTTCTCCGGTAGCAATACCACTAACTCCTGCCGCCTTACCATGAAAAATGGTTCCATCTGCTAAAAGCAATACGGCTGGTGATTTTGTAGAATATTTCATTCAGATTGCAATTTAATATTAATGTCTTTGACAAAAGTAAAGCATCAACGCTTATTTTTTACTTCAAACAATAAGGTGTTGGTATTTTTTTCCTTTTCCTTCTGCCAAAGCATCTTGATTCTTATCTCTTCTGTTAGTCTTCAAAAAAAAAGCCCTATTGATAAATCAAAGGGCTTTATATTATTCATTTCAATACCAATGTTATTCGGCTTTTTCTTCGCCTGCTTCAGTTGAAGGAGCTTCTGTTGATGCTTTAGGCTCAGCCTTCTTTTTAGCACCGCCTCTTCTTCTGGTAGATTTAGTTGTTTTCTTGGCAACCTTTTCGTTTAGCAATATTTCATTGAAATCTACCAACTCCATCATGCACATTTCAGCAGCATCTCCCAACCTGTTACCGGTACGGATGATTCGGGTATACCCTCCTGGCCTGTCAGCCACTTTTGCTGAGATTTCACGAAATAATTCAGTGATAGCCTCCTTATCCTGAAGATAGGAGAAAACCACCCTTCTGGAGTGTGTACTATCAGCCTTACTCTTAGTGATTAACGGCTCCACATAAACACGCAGTGCCTTAGCTTTTGCAACTGTAGTGAATATACGCTTATGCTTTATCAGGGAAACTGCAAGGTTGCTCAACATCGCTGCCCGATGGCCTTCCATTCTTCCCAGGTGATTATCTTTCTTACCGTGACGCATGATCTGTCTTTTTATTTATTAAATTAAACGCTTTGTTATTATTATTCTTTATCCAGCATATACTTGCCGATATTCATCCCGAAAGTCAGGCTTTTGCTACGAACTAATTCTTCCAACTCAGTAAGTGATTTTTTTCCAAAGTTGCGAAACTTCAATAAATCAGCTTTTGTATAGCTTACCAGGTCTCCTAATGTTTCCACATCAGCAGCTTTCAGGCAGTTCAAGGCACGTACTGACAAATCCATGTCAACCAATTTGGTTTTCAGAAGCTGACGCATGTGCAAAGTGTTTTCATCCAACTCCTCTGCAGGTTGCTTTGGCTTACTTTCCAAAGTAATCTTCTCATCAGAAAATAACATGAAATGGTGAATTAATATTTCAGCAGCTTCCTTCAATGCTTCTTTTGGATGAATGCTGCCATCAGATGTAATTTCCAAAACCAATTTCTCATAATCAGTTTTTTGTTCAACACGGAAATTCTCAATATGATATTTCACATTTCTGATAGGCGTGAAAATAGAATCAACAAAGATGGTACCCATAGGGGCGCTATTGGTTTTGTTATCTTCAGATGGAACATAACCACGACCCTTTTCAATTGTTAAATCAATTTGTAATTTAACACCGGCATCCATATTGCAAATTACAAAGTCAGGGTTTAACACCTGAAATGCAGTAGTATGTTTTGCGATATCCCCTGCAGTAAAGGTATCTTTACCGTTGATCATCACATGTACTTTTTCATTTTCAGTTCCTTCAATCTGGCGTTTAAAACGAACCTGCTTTAAATTAAGGATCATATCAGTAACATCTTCCACAACTCCTTTGATGGTAGAAAATTCATGATCAACCCCTCCTACCTTGATAGAAGTAATAGCATACCCTTCCAAAGAATTAAGGAGTATCCTGCGAATTGCATTACCAACTGTTATTCCGTATCCAGGCTCTAACGGACGAAACTCAAACTGCCCGAAAGTTTCGGTGGCATGGTTCATTATTACTTTGTCAGGTCGCTGGAAAGCTAATATCGGCATCTTATATATGTTTTATTGTTATGAAATTTTTACTGATACTTATTTATTACTATATAAATAACTCTATTACTTAGAGTATAATTCCACGATAAGTTGTTCCTTGATATTCTCTGTGATCTCAGCACGAGCTGGCGCATTGAGGAATTTACCTGACATCTGTTGTCCGTTCCATTCCAACCAACCATGTTTTGCCATACGTGCGGCTAATGATTCAGCAATCACCGGTAGTGATTTTGAACGCTCACGAACTGCAACTACATCACCTGCTTTCAATATGTAAGATGAAATGTTAACCACTTCAGCATTTACTGTAATATGACAATGAGATACTAATTGACGTGCTGCTGAACGTGTAGGAGCAATACCTAAACGAAAAACTACATTGTCTAAACGCGATTCAATCAGCTTTAGAAGATTCTCACCAGTGATGCCTTCCATTCTGGAAGCGCGATCAAATGTTTTAGAAAATTGACGCTCAAGGATACCATAAGTATATTTTACCTTTTGCTTCTCTTTCAGCTGTACTGAATATTCCGACTGCTTGGAACGCTTCTTACTAGATCCATGCTGACCAGGAGGATAACTTCTCTTTTCGAAACTTTTATCTGGTCCAAAGATTGGTTCACGAAACTTGCGTGCAATCCTGGTTTTAGGTCCTATATATCTTGCCATTATCTGCTATTTCTTTTAATTTAATATTATTGACTGTAAATTATTATATATATCAATTAAATCCTTCTTCTTTTAGGAGGACGGCAACCATTGTGTGGTATTGGTGTAAGATCGACGATCTCAGAAACTTCAATACCGGCTCCATGTAATGTACGGATAGCAGATTCTCTTCCTGATCCAGGTCCCTTCACAAATACTTTTACTTTACGAAGCCCCATATCGTAAGCAGTTTTGCTGCACTCGGAAGCTGCCATCTGTGCTGCATATGGCGTATTCTTTTTAGACCCTTTAAATCCCATCTTACCAGCAGATGCCCAGGAAATAACCTGACCAGACATGTTAGTAAGACTGATAATAATATTGTTGAATGTAGCGCTGATATGAGCTTCACCGGAAGCTTCCACTTTTACTACTTTCTTCTTTACTGCTTTTGTTTGCTTTGCCATTTTTTGTTATCTGTTATATGTTATCTGTTAATCGTTAATTTTTTTTCACTATTAACTATTAACTTTTAACTAATCACTACTTCGTTACTTTTTTCTTGTTAGCAACTGTTTTACGCTTGCCTTTCCTTGTACGACAGTTGTTTTTTGTTCTTTGCCCACGCACTGGAAGTCCTACACGATGGCGGATACCACGGTAAGAACCAATATCCATCAATCGCTTAATATTCAATTGAACTTCGGAACGAAGCGCTCCTTCTACTTTAACTTGCTCGTTAATGATGGAACGGATTTTATTCAAATCATTATCATCCCAATGTTCAACTTTCTTGTTAAAGTCAACGCCTGCTTCAGTCAGAATTTTCTGAGCAGTTGTCCGGCCTATACCGAATATATATGTGAGGCCTATTTCACCTCTCTTGTGTTTTGGTAAGTCAATACCTGCTATACGAGCCATTTTTTATTTTTAATTTAAGGATATAAATTCCGGTCCTTTGATTTTATTTTACTGTTTAATGAATTAACCCTGACGCTGCTTAAAGCGTGGATTTTTTTTATTGATAACAAACAAGACTCCTTTGCGTCTTACGATTTTGCAATCAACACTGCGTTTTTTAAGTGATGGTTTTACTTTCATCTTTTTATTGTTTACAGATTAGTATTTCCTATGTTAACACGAGTAATACTAAACTTTAATTATTTATATCTATAAGTTATTCTTCCTTTTGATAAATCATAAGGCGACATTTCAACTTTTACTTTATCACCCGGTAGTATCTTAATATAATTCATTCGCATTTTACCTGAAATATGTGCAATTATCTCGTGACCATTCTCCAGCTCAACCCGAAAGGTTGCATTGGATAAAGCTTCTGTAATTGTTCCGTCTTGCTCAATGGCCGTCTGTTTAGACATTATTCAACTGTTGATGCTGATAAGGTTATATATTGATTCTTTTCTATTGCAATTTCAATTTCTTTAAACGATGACAGAATATCAGCTTCTCCATTGGTTACAGCAATTGTATGTTCGAAGTGAGCTGATTTTTTCATATCATAAGTCACTACTGTCCATCCATCACTTAACTGCTTCACATTCTTTGTACCCATGTTAATCATCGGTTCAATCGCTAGCGTCATTCCTGGTTTTAACTGCGGACCACTTCCCTTCTTTCCATAATTGGGAACTTCTGGCTTCTCGTGTAAACTTTTGCCAACACCATGACCAACCAATTCCCTTACCACACCATAACCGTGACGCTCTGCCATTTCCTGTATCGCTGCACTAACATCACCAATCCTGTTAGCCGATTTGGCTTTTTGAATTCCTACCTCAAGGCATTTCGTTGTAACATGTAACAACTTTAATGTTTCCTGATCGGTAACCAGTACGGGGAATGTATAAGCAGAATCTCCATGATATCCATTCATATAAACTCCGCAATCAATGGAAACGATATCGCCTTCTTTTACTTCACGTTTGCCTGGTATGCCATGCACCACCTCTTCATTGATTGAGATACAAAGCGAAGCTTTATATCCATGATAACCTTTAAAGGATGGTGTTGCACCATGATCCCTGATGAACTGCTCCGCAATTTCATCAAGTCTTGCCGTAGTAACTCCCGGTTGCAGGTGAAGAGCAACTTCCGCCAACGTTTTTCCTACAAGTAAAGAACTCAATCTAATTAATTCAATCTCCTCAGCACTCTTATATATAATCGCCCCTCCAGCCATTCAACAACTTTATATATAATTCAATATTTATTATTAAACAGCAGCACCAGCAGTACTGCGACCTTTTATTCTTCCTGATTTCATTAACCCATCATAGTGACGCATTAATAAATGACTTTCTATTTGTTGTAATGTATCCAATACAACACCCACCAGAATCAATAGAGAAGTACCTCCATAGAACTGTGCAAATTGCGTATTCATTCCTGCGATTTTACCAAACGAAGGAAGAATGGCAATAAATGCAAGAAATATGGATCCCGGCAACGTGATTTTTGACATCACTTCATCAATAAATTCAGATGTTTTACGTCCTGGCTTAATACCCGGAACAAATCCTCCGTTCTTCTTCATATCATCAGCCATCTGGTGAGGATTCACTGCAATAGCTGTATAGAAATAAGTAAAGGCAATGATTAACAAGGCAAATACAATATTATAAACCGGAGAGTGAAAATCAGTTAATGAATGTGCCATTCCCTGCCATGAAGCTGACTCCGGAAAGAACTGAGCTACCGTTGCAGGAATAAACATAATTGCTTGTGCAAATACAATTGGCATAACACCTGCTGCATTTACCTTTAATGGAATATACTGACGCACTCCTCCGTACTGACGGTTACCAACAATTTTCTTCGCAAACTGCACCGGAATCTTACGTGTTCCCTGAACCAATAAAATCACAAATACCACAACGGCAAATAGTGCTACAATTTCTACTAGAAATAGAACAAGACCTCCACCTTCATTAAGGCGTGATTCTAATTCTTTATACAAAGCAAAAGGAAGACGTGCAATAATACCGGTCATAATGATCAATGAAATTCCATTACCCAACCCTTTCTCTGTGATTCTTTCACCAAGCCACATGATGAATAATGTACCTGCAATAATGATAAGTGTTGAACTCATCATGAAAAAGAATGGTGAATCTTGATAAGTTAATAATGCTCCGGGAGCTTGTGCACGAAGATTGATCAAATATCCTGGTGCTTGAAATGCAACTACCAATACCGTGAGTATCCTGGTATACTGATTAATTTTTTTACGTCCACTTTCGCCTTCCTTCTGTAATTTCTGGAAATAAGGAACGGCAATCCCCAACAGCTGTACAACGATAGAGGCAGAAATATAAGGCATGATTCCTAGTGCCACAACTGAAGCCTGTGAGAAAGCACCACCGGCAAACATATCGAGCAATCCCAAAATTCCGCCTGAAGTCTGGTTTTGTAAACCGGCCAGTTTGGATGGATCAACACCAGGCAACACCACATGCGCTGCAAAGCGATACACTAAAAGAAACAGCAAAGTATTGAGAATGCGAGTGCGCAGTTCATCAATAGTAAAGATGTTACGTAATGTCTGTAGAAGGTTCTTCATATTTTATTTAGCAATGCTGTGGTACCACCAACTTTTTCAATTGCTTCTTTTGCCGAAGCAGAAAAAGCATGAGCTGTAATTTTAACTGACGATTTAATCTCACCACGACCTAGTATTTTAACTCTGTCATTTTTGGTCGCCAATCCCCTTTTAACAAATAAAGCATGATCAAATTCAGTAATATTTTGCTCGGCCAGTTTTTGGATAACATCAAGGTTGATACCAGTGTATTCAACACGATTAATGTTTTTAAATCCAAATTTCGGAAGTCTTCGCTGTAACGGCATTTGACCACCTTCGAAACCTGCCTTACGACTGTAACCGCTGCGTGATTGCGCACCTTTATGTCCACGTGTGGATGTTCCACCACGTCCGGATCCGGTACCGCGACCTAGGCGTTTGTTGTTTTTAACTGCTCCCTCTGCAGGTTTTAAGTTATGTAGTTCCATTTCGAATCAGCTTCTTTTTAATTTTCTATTTTAATTAAGTGTTGCACTTTAGCAATCATCCCTGTTACCTGAGGTGTAGTTTCCACTTCAACGGTTTTGTGCATTTTTAATCCCAAAGCCTTTAAAGTTCTCTTTTGCACTTCAGTACGGTTAACCCCGCTTTTTACTTGTGTAATTTTCATTTTTCCCATTGTTCAAATCTTACCTGTATATATTAACCGTTGAACACTTTTGACAATTCAATGCCACGTTGCTCAGCAACACTTCTCGGATCACGCATTTTCAATAATGCATCAATAGTAGCCTTCACAACATTGTGCGGGTTGGAAGATCCTTTGGATTTTGCCAACACATCTGTAATTCCAACACTCTCCAGTACAGCACGCATCGCACCTCCTGCTATTACTCCTGTTCCGGGAGCAGCAGGCTTCAAAAACACCCTTGCACCACCGAACTTACCATTCTGCTCATGTGGAACTGTGCCTTTGTAAACCGGAACTTTCACCAGGTTTTTCTTTGCATCATCAATGCTCTTTGTCACTGCGTCGGCAACTTCCTTCGCTTTACCAAGTCCATGACCGATAACGCCTTTCTCATCACCAACAACTGTAATTGCGGCAAAACCGAATGCACGACCACCTTTCGTAACCTTGGTAACACGGTTTACGGAAACCAACTTATCATGTAACTCGGTCTCAGTTGATTTTACTCTTTTGCTTTTGTGATCCATTTTATAAATATCTTGTATATATAATAATATATATTATTAAAATTTTAAACCGGCTTCCCGTGCACCATCAGCAAGAGCCTTAACCCTTCCGTGATACAAGTTTCCACCACGATCGAAAACCACCTGGGTAATTCCGGCATTCATTGCTTTTTCGCCAATCATTTTACCAACAGTTGCTGCCTGATCAATCTTTTTTGATTTGGCCTCCACTCCGCCTTCACGTGATGAAGCGGCAGCAATGGTCAAACCTTTAACATCATCTATGATTTGAGCATAGATTTGTTTGTTACTTCTGAAGATTGATAACCTAGGGCGCTCAGCAGTTCCTTTAACTACCTTACGAATGCGATTACGAATCTTCCCTCTGCGTATTTCTTTATGACTTTGCATGACAATTAGAATCTTATCTTAATTATTTTTTAGCTGCAGATTTTCCTGCTTTACGTCTTAATGTTTCACCAACGAACTTAATACCCTTTCCTTTGTATGGCTCCGGTGTTCTTAATGAACGGATTTTAGCCGATACCTGGCCAATCAATTGCTTGTCAAAACTCTCCAATGTAATGATTGGATTCTGACCTTTATCCTGTCTAGTGGCCACTTTAATTTCTGAAGGCAATTCAAAAACTACGTGGTGAGAATAACCCAACACAAGGTCAAGTGTCTGGCCCTGATTTGATGCACGGTAACCAACACCTACCAATTCCTGTTCAACTTTGAAACCGGTTGAAACACCAGTTACCATGTTGTTAATTAGTGAGCGATACAAACCATGCAATGCACGGTGACGCTTCTGTTCTGTTGGACGTGTAACGGTAAGCTGAGGGCCTTCCATTGTGACGCCGATTTCATCAGTAAGTTTTTGCGTAAGTGTTCCTTTCGGACCTTTCACAGTTACAACTGAATCTGCATATGACACCTGCACTCCGCTGGGTATCTGAACCGGTAATTTTCCTATACGTGACATGACTCTTTGACTTTCTTAATAAATATTAATATATATAACATATTACCTCGCCGCCAACACGCAGGTTACGCGCTTCTTTATCTGTCATCAATCCTCTTGATGTAGAAATCAAAGCAATGCCCAGACCATTGATAACTCTTGGGAGTTTATCGGCATGCACATACTTACGCAAACCCGGTCTGCTCACCCTGCGAATTGCTGTAATTGCAGGTTGCTTAGACACAGCGTTATACTTAAGGGCGATTTTTATATTGCCCTGTTTATTGTCAGAATCTTCGAATTTATAATTCGCGATGTAACCCTTATCGTAAAGTATTTTGGTGATTTCCTTTTTGAAATTGGAAGCCGGCACCTCTACAACACGATGATTTGCCTTCACGGCATTTCTTACTCGGGTTAAGTAATCTGCTATCGGATCAGTCATTATTATATATCGATTATTTTCGTTATCCGTTAATTAATTTATTTTTTTACCAGGAAGCTTTTGTAACTCCTGCAATCTTACCAGACAGTGCCATCTTGCGGAATAACACCCTGCTGATACCAAACTGTCTCATATAGCCTCTTGGCCTGCCAGTTAATTTGCAACGATTGCGTACACGACAAGGTGATGCATTACGAGGCAACTTCTGTAAGCCTTCATAGTCACCAGCTTCTTTCAAAGCCTTGCGCCTATCTGCATACTTTTCAACTGTGCGAATTCTCTTTAATTCGCGAGCTTTAATGCTTTCTTTTGACATGCGATTCTATATATTTGTTTTAGTCTGGTTTTTAAATGGCATTCCAAATTCTTTCAGTAATTCCATTGCCTCATTATCTTTCGTTGCAGAAGTAACGAAGGTAATATCCATACCGGTTATTTTATTTACTTTATCAATATCGATTTCCGGGAAGATGATTTGCTCTGTAATTCCCAATGTATAATTGCCACGTCCGTCAAATCCTTTATCATTCACGCCGCGAAAATCACGGATACGTGGCAAAGACACAGAAATCAAACGATCAAGGAATTCATACATTTTATCACCACGAAGTGTCACTCTTACTCCAACAGGCACACCGGCGCGTAACTTGAAGTTAGAAATATCTTTCTTTGACTTGGTTGAAACTGGCTTTTGTCCTGTGATATTACCCATCTCAGTGATGGCGCTGTCGATCAGTTTCTTATCTGATGTAGCATCGCCAACTCCCTGGTTCAGGCAAATTTTTTCCAACTTTGGAACTTGCATAATGCTTTTGTAAGCAAAGCGTTCCTTCAGAGATTTTACGATCTCATTTTTATATTTTTCTCTTAACCTAGGTTCAAAGCTCATTATTTAATTACCTCCCCTGATTTTTTTGCGTAACGAACTAATTTTCCATCAACTTCTTTCCTTCCAACGCGAGTTGGTTTTCCTCCTTTCGGATCAATCAACATCACTTTGGAAATATGAATCGGTGCTTCTTTTTTAATGATGCCCCCTTGTGTATTTTCTGCTGTTGGGCGTGATGCCTTTGATACCAGGTTTACTTTCTCCACTAAAACTCTGCGAACGGCCGGAATTACTTCCAACACTTTACCCTGCTGACCTTTTGAATCACCACTTATAACTTTTACAATATCGCCTTTGCGGATATTGAGTTTTGGTTGTTTATTCTTTTTCCTTTCCATCTTATAATACCTCCGGTGCTAAAGAAACTATTTTCATAAACTGTTTTTCACGCAACTCACGTGCTACGGGTCCGAAGATCCTTGTACCTCTCAATTCATCCTGATTATTCAGCAATACCACGGCATTGTCATCAAATCGGATGTAGGATCCATCATTTCTGCGCACTTCTTTGCTAACACGAACAATAACGGCTTTCGATACCGTTCCTTTTTTCACGTTACCTGAAGGAATTGCATGCTTGACGGTCACAACGATTTTGTCTCCAAGTGAAGCATATCGCTTCCCGGTTCCACCGAGCACACGAATACAAAGCACCTCTTTGGCACCACTGTTATCGGCTACAACTAATCTCGATTCTTGCTGTATCATTTTTTAGTTTGGAGTTTTCTTCTGCCTTTGCAGGCGCGTTTATTATTACAGTTTCCTGTTTCTTTTTTTATTATTTACTTACTGATTATTTCGCTTTTTCAACAACGGCAATCAATCTCCATCGCTTCAATTTACTTAGCGGGCGCACCTCACTGATACGAACTGTGTCGCCAACACCGCACTCATTCTTTTCATCATGAGCCATAAATTTTTTAGTCTTCTTGATGAATTTACCATACATCGGATGTTTCTCGCGGCTTTCCACGCTAACAACAATTGATTTATTCATCTTGGTACTTGTTACTGTACCGATACGTTCTTTACGAAGCGCTCTTTCAATTTCCATGATTACTGAGCTGATTGATTTTGAGTATTACGTTTTTTTAATTCCGTCTCCAGACGGGCAATGACTTTGCGTGAATTACGAATCTTCATTGGGTTTTCCATTGGAGATACTGCATGAGACAATTTCATCTTACGATAATTTGCACGCTCATCTATTATTTTATCACGAACCTCGTCCGTGGTCAAGTCTTTTACGATATCCTGCTTCATGTTTTTTCTTGTATTAGTTATGCTGCATAATCCGGTCTTACAACAAATCTTGTTGTAACTGGTAGTTTTTGAGCTGCCAGACGTAAGGCTTCTTTTGCTGTTTCAACAGAAACACCTTCCGCTTCAAATATTACGGTACCTGGTTTTACTGTAGCTACCCAATACTCCGGAGCTCCTTTTCCTTTTCCCATACGCACTTCCTGAGGTTTGCGGGTAATTGGCTTATCAGGAAATATACGGCACCATATCTGTCCTTCACGCTTCATATAACGGGTTACCGCAACGCGGGCAGCCTCTATCTGGCGGGAAGTAATCCATTTCGTTTCCAATGATTTAATAGCAAACGATCCGAATGCAATGGATGTTCCGCGCGTAGCTGTGCCACTTGGGACCATCTTATGCTGTTTTCTGAATTTCGTTTTCTTCGGCTGTAACATATTTCAACTATATCAGATGTAATTAATTATTTGATTTTGATCTGCCTCCACGGTCACCACCTCTGCCACCGCGATCACCACCTCCGCCTCTGCCGCCACGGTCGCCGCCACGAGGACGATCACCACCACGGTCGCTTCTTTCAGAGCGCTCTCCGCCTTTTGCACCTTTCACTGTACCTGCTATACCAAAGTTTGGAGATAAATCGCGTTTACCATAAACTTCACCACGGCATATCCAAACTTTCACACCGATTAAACCATAGGTTGTTAATGCTTCTCCTAAGGCATAATCAATATCTGCGCGGAATGTATGAAGTGGCGTACGTCCTTCTTTATATTGTTCGCTTCTTGCCATTTCAGCTCCACCCAATCGACCGGATACCATCACTTTGATCCCTTCAGCGCCCATTCTAATTGTAGAGGCAACTGAAGTTTTCATAGCACGACGGAAAGAGATACGTGCTTCCAACTGACGTGCTATACCATCGGCTACTAATTGTGCATCCAATTCAGGACGTTTAATTTCGTAGATATTGATTTGCACATCTTTCTTGGTAAGCTTTTTTATTTCTTCTTTCAGCTTATCTACTTCCTGACCACCTTTTCCGATTACAATACCAGGACGAGCAGTATGGATAGTTACCGTAATTAGCTTCAAAGTTCGCTCAATTACAATTTTTGAAACGCCGCCTTTCGCAAGTCGTGCCATCAGGTAACTCCTGATCTTTTCATCTTCAACGAGCTTATCAGCGTATTTATCACCACCGTACCAGTTTGAATCCCAGCCACGTATGATACCTAAACGATTGCCTATCGGGTTGGTTTTTTGTCCCATTCGCGATTATTAGTTATTTTCTGTTGTTAATTGTTCTGTTACTTCTACTGGAGTTTCATTTTTTGCTCCCACAACCATCGTAATATGATTGGAACGTTTACGGATACGATGACCACGTCCTTGTGGAGCCGGGCGCAAGCGCTTTAATTGACGGCCTCCTGCTACATGCACTTCCTGAACGATTAACTCATGCTCTTCAATACGAAGTGCTTCGTTTTTCGCCTGCCAGTTGTTCAGCGCCGACATTAATAATTTCTCTAAACGGCCTGCAGCTTCTTTTGTACTGAAGCGCAACATGTTTAAAGCCATATCAGCTCTTTTACCGCGAATCATATCAGCCACCAACCTCATTTTCCTTGGAGATGTAGGACAGTTATTCAACTTGGCAAAAGCAATTGTTTTCAATTCCTCTTTACGCGCTTCAGCGGATAATCTTTTTCTTGCTCCCATGATTATTTAGTGGCTTTATCCTTGTTACCAGAATGTCCTCTGAAAGTACGAGTCGGAGCAAATTCCCCCAACTTATGGCCTACCATATTTTCTGATACATACACAGGAATGAACTTATTTCCATTGTGTACAGCAAAAGTATGGCCCACGAATTCCGGGGAGATCATGCTTCTGCGTGACCAGGTTTTAATAACCGTCTTTTTGCGGTTATCATTCATTACGACTACCTTTTTATCGAGCGTAGCGTCGATGTAAGGACCTTTTTTTAGTGAGCGACTCATTGGTAACTGATGAATTATTTATTCAGTTTCTATTATTATTATTTCTTACGTCTTTCTAAGATGTACTTATTGGTAGGATTGTTCTTCTTGCGTGTTTTATAACCCTTAGCAATCATTCCATTACGTGAACGAGGATGACCACCTGATGCACGTCCTTCTCCTCCACCCATTGGATGATCAACCGGGTTCATCGCAACACCACGAACTCTTGGTCTGCGGCCAACCCAACGACTACGTCCGGCCTTTCCTGCACTAACTTTATTATGATCACCATTGGATACTGTACCAACAGAAGCCATACATGCAGCAATAATGATCCTTGTTTCACCTGATGGTAATTTTATTGTTGCATATTTTCCATCACGGGCTGCCAGTTGAGCGTAAGCACCTGCACTGCGTGCAATCTTACCACCCTGACCAGGACGCATTTCAATATTGTGTATCAGGGTTCCTAATGGAATATCCTTTAAAGGCAAGGTATTGCCAATTTCCGGAGCTGCTTTTTCTCCAGATAAAACAGATTGCCCTTCTTTTAAACCATTCGGAGCAATGATATAACGCTTCTCTCCATCAGCATAAGTAATCAATGCGATATAAGAGGTGCGGTTAGGATCGTATTCAATTGTATTTACAATTCCTGGAATATCAATTTTATCACGTTTGAAATCCACAATACGGTATAAGCGACGATGACCTCCGCCGATATAACGCATGGTCATTTTACCTGTATTGTTACGCCCACCTGAACGCTTCAATGAAACAAGCAGTGATTTCTCAGGTTGGTTACCAACTGATAAATCAACATAATCGTTGAGGATTGTGTGACGTTGACTAGGTGTAAGCGGACGAAGTTTCCTTAATGCCATTTTCTTTTCTTCTAATAATGATTAAATGTTGCTAAAGAAATCAATGATCTCACCTTTCTTTAGGGTCACAATTGCCTTTTTTGCATCAGACCGTGAGCCTGTTACAAAACCACCTTTGGTACCACGTGTCATTGTCTTCCCACGATTAATCATGGTATTTACCGATTCAACCGTAACGCCGTACATCTTTTCAACGGCCTTCTTAATGTCAATTTTGTTTGCGCGTTTGTCAACAATGAATCCATAACGGGGTTGTTTCTCCGTCATCTTATTCATTTTTTCTGTTACAATCGGCTTTTTTAAGATTTCCATTTTGTTTTTCTATTGGTTTATCGTGCCAATGACACTTAGTTTATTTTGACTATTAACCCGGCAATGAATCAATATTTCTAGTGTTTCTAGGCCAGGTTGTTAATTTTCTTTTAGCATGATAGTTTCCATAACCTCGAGCGATCCTTCTAATATGAGAAGATTGCCGGCATTTAGAATATCATAGGTGTTTAAATCAGAGGCAGTTACAACTTTTTTACCCTGTAAATTTCGGGACGACAAATATATGTTTTTATTCGTCTGTGGAATCACCAGGAGTGTTTTTTTGTCAGCAACTTTGAGATTGGAAATCAATTCTATCATTTGCTTAGTCCTTGGTGCATCAAAGCTGAAGTTTTCCAGGATCATGATATTATTATTCTTTGCCTTGTAGCTCAATGCCGATAAACGTGCAAGGCGCTTAAGTTTCTTATTCAATTTGAAAGAGTAATCGCGTGGTCTTGGACCAAACACCCTTCCTCCACCAACAAACAATGGCGATTTCATTGAACCGGCACGAGCACCACCAGTACCTTTCTGGCGTTTAAGCTTCTTGGTAGTACCAGAAACCTCATTCCTTTCTTTGGATTTATGTGTTCCCTGGCGTTTATTGGCAAGGTGTTGTTTCACATCCAGATAAATAGCATGATCATTCGGCTCGATTCCGAAAATGCCATCATTCAGCTTTACCTTACGACCTGTATCCTGGCCAGTAATATTTACAATGCTTATTTCCATGATTATTTCTCCACTGTTATAAATGAACCTTTATGTCCCGGAATCGCACCTTTAATTAAGATAAGGTTCTCATCCAACAACACTTTTACTACTTGAAGATTTGTTAATTTAACACGATCGGTACCCATATGTCCCGCTGTGCGAATTCCTTTGAATACGCGTGACGGCCATGATGAAGCTCCACGTGAACCGGGCGCACGCAAACGATTGTGCTGGCCATGCGTAGCACCACCAACACCACTAAAATTGTGACGCTTTACAACACCCTGAAAACCTTTTCCCTTTGAAGTACCTACAACCTGACAAAAATCGCCTTCAGCGAACAGGTCAGCTTTTAATACATCACCTAGATTGACATCCTGGTCAAAATCACGAAACTCCACCAATTTTAACTTGGGGGTAGTCTGTGCTTTATCAAAATGTCCTTTCATAGCCTGGGTAGTGCTCTTTTCGCGCTTTTCCCCAAAGGCTAACTGGACAGCCGAATAGCCATCTTTCTCTGCAGTCCTTACTTGTGTAACAACACATGGACCTGCTTCAATTACTGTTACGGGAATGTTTTTTCCATCAGCATCAAATATGCTGGTCATCCCAATTTTTCTTCCTATGATTCCTGCCATCTTAACTAATTGTATTAGTTGTTTTGGTTTAATTATGAATAAATAAATAATATGGTAAAGAACGTATTCGTGTAAAGACCTTTTAAACTTTAATCTCCACTTCCACTCCACTAGGCAACTCTAATTTCATTAAAGCATCAACAGTTTTTGCAGTTGAGCTGTAAATATCCAGCAAACGCTTATAAGAACATAATTGGAATTGCTCCCTCGCCTTCTTATTTACGTGTGGTGAACGCAATACAGTATAGATCTTTTTCTCCGTTGGCAGTGGAATTGGACCACTAACAATTGCGCCTGTTGGCTTTACTGTTTTCACAATTTTCTCTGCCGACTTATCTACGAGATTATAATCGTAAGATTTAAGTTTGATTCTGATTTTCTGACTCATTGACTATTGTGTTTTTTGTAAGAACGATTATATATATTTTAATGAATCTAATTTTGCTATTCGAATATTAAACTTTCTCTGCTGCGCGCCCTTTTACTTTTGCAATTACTTCTTCAGAAAGTGATTTAGGCACTTCAGCATAATGCGAGAATTCCATTGTTGAAGATGCTCGTCCTGAAGTAATGGTTCGTAACGATGTTACATAACCAAACATTTCAGAAAGTGGAACTTTTGCCCTTACAACCTGAGCTCCGGCGCGTGTATCCATCCCTTCCATATGTCCTCTTCGCTTATTCAAGTCACCCATTACATCACCAAGATTCTCATCTGGTGTTACAACTTCTACCTTCATAATGGGCTCAAGTAATACAGGTTTTGCTTTTGGCAATGCTTCACGGAATGCTGTCTTTGCACAGATCTCAAATGATAATGCATCAGAGTCAACGTTATGGTAAGAACCATCGAACAATACAACCTTTAAGCTGTCGAGGGCATAACCCGCTAACACACCATTACTCATTGCTTCGCGGAAACCTTTCTCCACAGCAGGAATAAATTCCCTTGGGATATTACCACCTGAGATCTCATTTTCGAACTGTAATCCCCCTTTGCTCTTTACAATATCAAAGTCGGCATCAACAGGTCCAATAGATATTTGAATATCGGCAAATTTACCACGACCACCAGTCTGTTTTTTATAAACTTCACGGTGTTTAATAGTAGCAGTAATAGCTTCTTTATAGGAAACCTGAGGCGCGCCTTGGTTACATTCAACTTTAAACTCTCGTTTTAAACGGTCAACGATAATCTCCAGATGCAACTCCCCCATTCCGCTAATGATAGTCTGACCGGTATCCTGATCTGAATTAACACGGAATGTTGGATCTTCTTCAGCCAGTTTAGCCAATGCCATACCTAACTTATCCTGGTCAGCTTGTGTCTTAGGCTCCACAGCTAAACCGATTACCGGCTCAGGGAAACTCATTGACTCCAACACGATAGGAAACTTCTCATCGCATAATGTGTCGCCAGTCTTTATTTCTTTAAAACCAACAGCAGCGCCAATATCTCCGGCTTCGATTGTATCGATTGGGTTTTGTTTATTGGCATGCATGCGGATGATACGTGATATACGCTCATTCTTTCCTGTTCTTGCATTCAATACATAGGAACCTGCATCCAATTTTCCGGAATAAACACGGAAGAAAGCAAGGCGTCCTACGAAAGGATCGGTTGCAATCTTAAATGCCAGTGCAGCAAATTTATCTTTTGGATCAGGAAATCTTTCTTCTATTTGCTCTGTATCAGGATTAATTCCCTTTACAGAAGATATATCCATTGGACTTGGCAAATACGCCATTACAGCATCCAACATGGTTTGAACACCTTTGTTTTTAAAGGCAGAGCCACACATGATTGGTGTAATTTTCATTGCACACGTAGCTTTACGAATCGCAGCTGTCATCTCCTCTTCTGTAATTGAATCAGGATTGTCAAAAAACTTCTGCATCAGGTTGTCATCAAATTCAGCAATAGCTTCCACCAATTTTTCACGCCACATATGAACCTCTTCCTTCAAATCATCAGGAATTGGAATCTCAGTATAGGTCATCCCTTGTGTTTCATCATTCCACACAATGGCTTTATTGCTGATCAAATCAACAACACCTTTAAATTTTTCTTCTGAACCTATCGGCACCTGCAATGGAACAGGGTTCCCAGCAAGCATTTCACGAACTTGTTTTACAACATTGAAAAAGTCAGCACCTGCACGGTCAATTTTATTAACGAAACCAATACGTGGCACTTCATATTTATTCATTTGGCGCCAAACCGTCTCACTTTGAGGCTCTACACCGCCCACTGCACAAAAAAGTGCAACGGCACCATCTAATACACGTAATGAACGCTCCACCTCCACGGTAAAATCCACGTGGCCGGGAGTGTCGATGATATTCATCTTATATTTTTGCGTCTCAGGAGTAGTCTCCCCATTTTTGGTAGGATAGCTCCAATAAGTTGTTGTTGCTGCTGATGTAATTGTGATACCGCGCTCTTGTTCCTGAACCATCCAGTCCATAGTAGCAGCACCATCATGCACCTCACCAATTTTGTGGTTTACACCTGTATAATAAAGAATGCGCTCTGTAGTAGTTGTCTTACCGGCATCAATGTGAGCGGAAATCCCAATGTTACGAACGTATTTAAGGTCTATTTTTGACTCAGCAGCCATTTTTGATTGATCTTCTTTCTATTGGTATGTAATCTTATATCTTAATTTCTTAAACTTTAAAATGAGAGAATGCTTTATTTGCTTCTGCCATACGATGTGTATCATCCTTTTTCTTTACGGAGGCTCCCTCACCTTTTGCTGCGGCCATGATTTCACCGGCTAAACGGTCAGCCATACTTTTTTCATTGCGTTTGCGGGCATATAATATCATCCATTTCATGCCAACAGCCACCTTTCTGTCCGGGCGAACTTCAGAAGGAATCTGAAATGTTGCACCACCTACTCTTCTGCTTTTTACTTCAACAGCTGGCATTACATTATTCAAAGCTGTTTTCCAGGTCTCCAATCCGTTTTCTTTCGTTTTATTCTCCACTTTCTCAATGGCATCATAAAACAACTCATAACTTGTTCCCTTTTTGCCCGAGTACATCATGCAATTAACGAAACGTGTTACCAGCGGATCGTTAAATTTAGGATCAGGGAGAAGTATTCTTTTCTTTG
>JANOXC010000013.1:0-5948 GCA_031418215.1 Bacteroidota bacterium | reverse complement strand
TACAAAGTAAGGAAAGGCGGATTAAAAAAGTGATTTTTCCATACTGAAATGTTGAATTTTATTAAAAAGAAGAAAAGTTTTTTCAATTGTATGATATCCTTGACGTTCATAAAAGCCACAAGCTTTTTCACGTGATTGAAGAAATATGCGCTGAAAGCCTTTTTCTTTTGCATTCCTTTCAGCTTGTAACAATAAGTCTCTTCCTATGCCCTGACCATGCAAGCTAGGTTTTACAGCCATGTACCGTATTTGTGCAGTTGATTGATCAATTGAATCTAATCGGCAAACACCGCAAATCCCGCCTTTTTCATCAACCGCCATCAGCTGGGTAGCTTGGTTTTCCTGTTCGTCTTTTTCACTTCCTTGAGGCTGGCCCCAGGGTTTTCTTAGAACCTCCCAACGAAGCGCAAAGTATGCTTCAAATTCAGACTCGGTTACCGGGCTTGAAATAACATACTTATCTTTCATTATTACTTATCAATATTAGAATTTCTAAAAACAGCTTGCGATTAATCATATTAATGCACCACTTTCATCGGACTGAAAATCTCTGCCAACATACATCGAATACTGCCTCCGCCTATTTTTTCAATCGTATGAATATCAAAAGAAAGTAATTCGCTTTTTTCGCCGATTACATTTATCTGGGGCAAATGCAAAGTACGGATGGCTTGTGAAGAAAGCAAGGTGAAATATTTTCCTTTTTGACTGACAACCTGAATCATATTCCCTGCAAATGCCCTCATTTGAAGTTTGGTGATCGGTACCACTTCATGGTTGGTAAATGCTAACATACGACGCAAATCATTTCGTTCTTTAATATCAGGAATAGATTCAAGACAAACGATTGCATAACCGTTACCAATATGCAACATCACATTCGTATGGTAAATTGGAAGATTATCATGAATTGCTGTAAAAACAAAATGTTTGTAGCCGAGCTGATCACATAGGTATTTTAATACATCAATGGATGTTCTTTGAGATACTGTAGCATAGGCTATTTTATGCTGATGATCGAAGACAATACTACCAGTTCCTTCCAGAAATTTTCCTTCTTTTTCGAAATATGTCAGGTCGATCACTTTATGCACCTCAAATTGTTCAGAGATCTTATCAATAATTTTTTTGTTTCGTTCAACTCTTCTGTTGGCCGCCATCATTGGATATAGAATTACAGTTCCATCATGGTGAAAGCTGACCCAGTTATTGGGAAAAACAGCGTCGGGAGTATTTTTGTTTTCATTATCAAAAACACAAGTATCAACTTCATTTTGTTTTAAGCGATTAACAACATGATTAAATTCTTCAACTGCTTTTTCTTCCAATTGAAGATCAACATCCTTTAACATTTTTTGAAATGAATTGGTGTGTGAAGTTTCGTTGTTTGGCCTGATGTAATTCGGCCTGATCATTAAAAACGTGGAAGTGCATTGCCTTAGCATACTTCAAACCTACATGATTTTTCTTAAAATCAGGGGACAGTGTAAAAAAAGGTTATTAAGATCTTACCTTAGTTTTTGAATTGAGCATTTATTAACCTCAAAAAATGTCGCTTTGCAATGGCTTTTTGAACTAGTAAATTTATATAGTTGTTGGAAGGAAGGGTAATCATAAGGTCTTCCACAGAAACCTGACTTTCCTTACTTATATAAGTGAACCCTGTAACATTTCCATCCTCTAGTTTAATAAAGGCTTCTTCATCGTATGAACGTCCTCTCAAAACCAGATAACCGCTGTTTCTATATAAAGTAAATCCGGCTTGAAATAATTTTTCATGTTTCTTATTAAAAGGGGGTTTATGTTTTTTTAATTCAAAATATTCTAAAATCGTTGCCAACACCACACTTCCTGTTTCTTCGAATCGAATGTCATGCAATTCCTCCCGCATTTTAAAACTCTTTTTATTAGTTGATTTCGTAACAATCTGTAAAACGCATTTCCGAATATTTAATCCTTTACCTAAATAAATGATTTCATCTTTTTGGTTTAAGAAATAGAAAATACCCGGAGTAGAAGGCAGCTTTTGCATTACTTCCGGACGGATGCAATCAGGCAATTGCATTTCTGCAACAGGAAGTTTCACAACTTGAGGGAGCATTTCTCTGCCACCTTGTTCCAACAATATTTCAAAAAGTTTCACGGTTGCCAATGCATCACCGGCTGCTCTGTGACGGCTACTGTTGCCAATCGTTAGTTTTTCACAAAGGGAACTCAATCCATAGGAACGGAAACCGGGTAATATTTTACGGCTAAAAGAAACCGTACATATTGTTGGGCGTGTGTAAGAATATCCAATACCTCGAAACTCCTGACGAACAAAAGAGTAATCGAATTGAGAATTATGGGCAACAAAAATGTAGTTTTCGGTAAATCTTTTAATCTCCTCTGCAACTTCAGAAAATGTAGGGGCAACAGACACCATTTTGTCTGTAATTCCTGTCAATTGTTGTACATAAGGAGGGATGGTTCTGCCGGGATTAATCAGTGTTGAATATTCATCAATCACTTTTTCCCCGTCATGAACATAAATGGCTATTTCCGTTATTTTATCGGTTAGGGCATTTCCACCGGTGGTTTCTATATCAATGATTGCGTACAAGTGAGGAAAAAAAATAGAGCGTTAGAAATAGTAGTATTTTGAAGTTGCCCTAAGTTACGCTAAAAAAGCCAACAATCAAGTAAGAATAATTATTGACTGGAAAGCTGATTAAGAAATCCTGCTTGTGCCCGAAGAGAGACTCGAACTCTCAAGGATATAACTCCAACGGCTTCTGAGACCGCAACGTTTACCAATTTCGCCATCCGGGCAGGGATTTGTTATAAGTTAATAGTTATTAGTTGTATACACATGGAACTTTTGCTTTTGTTCCTGGTTCTAAGTTCTTGATACTTGATACTTGATACTTGATACTTGATACTTGATACTTGATACTTAATTAAGCGGATAAAGATCTTAATAAAATTTTCAACATTAATTTACCATATAAAAGAAGTGCCCAGAACGAGATTCGAACTCGTACACCTTTCGGCGCCACCCCCTCAAAGTGGTGCGTCTACCAATTTCGCCACCTGGGCATTTTTATTGAATATTGAAGAATGGATTATTGAATATTTTTTTTCTGGTGCAAATATAATCACACCTTAAAAACGAAAGGCGAAAAAGGATTAATTCCCTTTAATAATCACTTGTTTGTGATAAGTGCCTGATTCTGTCGTGATTCTCAGCATATATATACCTGAAGGATAGTCTGCCGCATTGATCACTTTGGTTTTCAGTCCGGCAGGGGTCATTTCTTCTTCTGAAAAAACTAATTGACCGGTAGCGGAAATCAATTCATAGCGTAACTTAAACGGCTTTGTAACTGGAATATTAATGTTAAGTTTATCACTTGCCGGGTTAGGATAAATATTTACTTCGGAAAGGTCATTCACCTCACCAACACCCACAATTAAAACTCTTACACTGTCACGATAAACAATGCTCGTAATGGTCTCGTTCCCTGGCAATAATTCCTGGGTGTTTATTTGAAGAACGGGGACCTTTTTGCCGGTTGCCAACCATTTGTATTCTCTAGTCAATGCCCGGTCAAAACCAAAGCCCGTTGAAGCAGCAGAAACATAAATACTGTCATGCCCCGTTAATGTGGATTTTACTCTTAAACAGTTAAAAGAACCATATGGGGTGAGTAAAGTGCCCCATCCATCGACTTCATTTATACGAGTCTGATTGGCATTATAACTTCCAAGGCCGGGTATGGTTATGCCATAAACAGAATTGGAAGTATCCTGGTTGCCAAAATTCAATGGGAAACGATAGATCACATCTTTACTTGTAAAATTTAGTGGCGTTTGAAGGCCGTTGAGTGTAGCACCAATGCCGGTTTGTTGAAATAAAGTTGAAGTTTTACCATAAAAATTATATACGTCCGTCAATTGAACGGTGGCGATCCCTACATCAGGTCCTTTTTGAGCAAAACTGGAGCTAAAAAATGCAAATTGGTAAATCAAACCTGTGCTAAGGACTGTTAAAAAAGTATCAATGGTCTGAGATGTCCATTGCAATTGTGAATAATCCCATAAGGTATTTGCACCGGTAATAGTCAGGTCAATACCTGGTGTAGTGGGAGCCGCAGTACTGAGCCGAATGGTGTCATTGGCACTAGGCATATCGCTGCTATGTATGGTTATTTGTCCTATTGAAGGAGTTGAGCATAGCAAAGTAATTGCCATTGCAAAGAATAATAAATTTTTTTGGCCTTTCATATTGCAAACCTACTATAAATCTCTGAATAATTTATCTCCTAAGAATTAACAAAGTATTTGTAAAAGTTTTCTTTTGTTTGGCAAACGCATACAGTATAAAAAAAATGTTCTCCGTAGTATTGTGTTCCTGATAAGATTGCTATGAAAAAAGTCAAAAAAAATATATTATTAAGCCTTTTCCTGATTTTTTTACAGCATTTTTCTTTCAGTCAAACGCCGGTTTTTCATACGAAACCTGCAATTGCTTGGTCCGATTCCGTCTTTAAAACCATGACATATGAAGAAAAAATCGGTCAATTGTTTATGGTACCTTCCTGGCCGAATAGAGATTCAACTCATGTAAGTTACATTAACAAATTAGTGGACTCATTACACATTGGGGGATTGATTTTTTTTCAGGGTACTCCCGTCCGCTATGCCAATTTGCTCAACCATTATCAATCCCGTTCTCGCATTCCTTTAATGATTGGAATTGATGGTGAATGGGGATTAAGCATGCGAATTGATAGTACAATTAGATTTCCCAGGCAAATGACGCTTTCCGCAGCTAACAATGATTCCCTGATTTATCAAATGGGTTTGGAGATTGGTCGCCAGTGTAAAGCAATCGGTATTCATGTAAATTTTGCCCCTGTTGTTGATATCAATAATAATCCGCTGAATCCTGTAATTAACAGCCGTTCTTTTGGGGAGAATAAGTATGTTGTGGCCAGGCATGCCGATAACTACATGAAAGGTATGCAGGATATGGGTGTTATGGCTTGCGCCAAGCATTTTCCCGGTCACGGCAATGCTGATACTGATTCACATTTCGGATTGCCAATTATCTATCAGTCTTCAGCCGAATTAGATTCATTCGAGTTGTATCCTTTTAAGGAATTGATAAAAAATCAGCTTGCTTCTGTTATGGTAGCGCATTTGCAGATACCGGCTCTTGATACAACTTCAGGACTTCCTTCTACTTTATCTAAGCCTATTGTTACCGGTTTATTAAAGGATAAATTAAATTTCAGCGGTTTGGTTTTTACTGATGCACTTGATATGAAAGGTGTTACCATGTTCTATCCTTCCGGAGAAATTGAGTTAAAAGCATTGCAAGCCGGGAATGATATTTTACTCAATACGGAGAATGTGCCTGCAGCCATTTCCAGGATACATCTGGCAATTCAGAATTGTGAAATTGAGCAATCACAAATAGATCAATCAATTCATAAAATATTGGAAGCAAAATACTGGTGCGGTTTAGGTAATTTCAAACCTATAGATGCTGATGAGATTAGTAGTAAGTTACAAACGAATGAAGGGCAATGGCTTAATTATTTGTTGTATGAAAATACTGTCACCTTATTAAAGAATTACAATGGCATTATTCCTATCAGGCCTTTTAAGCAGAGCAAAATTGCTTCTATTGTGATTAATGATGTGCAGAATAATTTGTTTCAGCAAACATTAAATAATTATCAAAAAATCGATTGCTATTCGATGTCTAAGGATCCAACAGAAAGTGAAATACGTGAATTATATATAAAGTTGAAAACTTATGATCAGGTAATTGTGAGCGTTCATAATACCAATACCAATGCTACTAAAAAATTCGGCATTACTGAATCAATGAGGTACATGGTTAATCAACTCGCTTTTCTTAAAGAAGCCGTCGTTTGTTTTTTTGGAAATCCTTATAC
>JANOXC010000012.1:0-3174 GCA_031418215.1 Bacteroidota bacterium | reverse complement strand
GTTACCGTGAAGGGATTTTTTGTTGTTCATATACGATTGCATTTTTCCGGCTGAGGTATCTCCAAACTTCTTTTATTTGAGGAATCAATTTTTACCATGTCAGAATCATTCCAGGTTATTGGATTAATGTCAGGAACTTCCCTAGACGGAGTGGATATTGCCTGCTGTAATTTTGATCTGCAAAACGAAAGCTGGGAATATCAGATAAAGTATGCGGAGACATTTCCATACACTAATGAGTGGAAGCAAAGGTTGAATCAAATGATGGATTGTACTGCTTTACAATATGTTAAATCGCATGTTGAATTGGGTAAATTTTATGGGGAATTGATCCGTGGATTTATTGATAAGCATACTATTAAACCTATTTTAATTGCCAGTCACGGGCATACTGTTTTTCACCAACCTGCCAACGGATTTACGGCGCAAATTGGTGATGGTTCCCAGATTGCCGCATTAACAGGTATTGATACCGTTTGTGATTTCCGTTCAAAAGACCTGGCATTGGGAGGTCAGGGTGCACCTTTAGTACCCGGTGGTGAGGTGAGGTTATTTGCACAATATCGCTTCTGCCTAAACTTAGGAGGAATAGCCAACATTACTGTTTTAGATGGGCCCCAAACCTTGGCTTTTGATATTTGCCCGGCTAACATGGCTTTGAATTTTCTTACCAATAAAATAGGATTGGATTATGATAAAGATGGTTTGTTGGCTGCAAAAGGTCGCATAGATCAATCATTACTTAATGACTTAAATAATCTTTCTTTTTATCAAAAACCTTTTCCAAAGTCATTGGGAAGAGAGTGGTTTGATAGAGAAATGATGCCATTGTTAGATAGTTCCACCATTTCATTAGAAGATAAACTGGCTACCGTTTGTGAGCATGTTGCAATACAAATTGCCAATGTTATCAGCCAATTCACATTCGTTGAAAGCGATGAATTATTGATTACCGGTGGAGGAGCGTTCAATCCTGTTTTAATTAATAAACTCAGAAAGCATAATCCGGTTAAAATAAAAATACCTGATGCTTTAACGATAGCATATAAAGAGGCATTGATATTTGCATTCCTCGGCTTACTTTTTCAAAGGAATGAAACGAACGTAATGCGAAGTGTTACCGGATCAAGTAGAAATCATATTGGTGGGGCGCTTTATAAGGGAAGTTAGGAGTTTTTAGTTCGGAGTTCGGAAACAGTTATTGAACAATTTGAGTCATTTTGGAGAAGAAGATCTGCAGTTGTCAATTAGCAAAAAAAGCAGCAGCGACAGTAGGCAGTTTGCAATGGGCAATTTGCAATAGGTAATAGGCAATAAGCAATAGGCAATAAGCAATAGGCAATAAGCAATAGGCAATTTGCAATGGGCAATTTGCAATATGTAATAGGCAATAGGTAATTTGCAATAGGCAATTTGCAATAAGCAATTAAAAATTTGTCAATTAAACTAGCACAAACAATTCAAGCCACTCAAACCTTTTAACATCCGTAGCTATTTAGCGCAGGGTGTCAAACAACCTCATACCTCAAACTTTAAACTCAAAACCTTAAACCCGAAACATTCCCCAAAATACGAAAAGCAGAATCCAAACCGGCTTCTGCTTTTAATTATAGTTGTTCAGACTATTAGGAATTAATAGTCATCATCATCATCATCTAAATGATCGAAGTTTTCCTCAAATCCTTTGAAATTATCTTCCATGGAATCAGGATCGACTTCCTCATTTTCCTCAACATCCTCTTTATCGAAGTGTTGATTTTTCATTTCTTTTGACTTTAAAGGTTCCATCTTTCTGGAACGAGTTTCGGCAGGACCTTTTTTCAACTTGGAGACAGCCGTTGACTTTTTTGTTTTCATTTTAGAATTATTGGTCGGTACCTATCAGGGGGATTATGGTGATATGTGCGAGTCCAGGGTTATGCAAACAATATTATTATACAACGACAAATGTAAAAAGTTTCATTTTGTTTTTCCAAACATAAATGATTTTTTCGAATAACATTTTTTTGATTCGGATCAGTAGAGCGGTTTAAACTGGATGGCCCCAAAAATAGTAATGTGAAGTCTTTTAACTCAATGGCCTTCGAATCCCTACTTTTGTGCCCCAACAAAAATTGATCTTATGCTAGAATTATTGAAACGCTTTGAAGAGAAGCGCCCGGAAATAGTATTTGAGTGGAAGGATGCAGAGAGTGAAGCCGAAGGCTGGGTCGTAATTAATTCATTGCGTGGAGGTGCTGCCGGTGGAGGAACCCGCATGCGAAAAGGGCTTGATAAGCGTGAAGTAGAATCGCTGGCAAAGACGATGGAGATCAAATTTTCTGTTTCCGGTCCACCAATTGGCGGTGCAAAGTCAGGCATTAATTTCGATCCTACCGATCCTCGAAAACCTCAGGTGCTAAGGCGTTGGTTTAAGGCTGTGTTGCCCATTTTGAAGCATTATTATGGTACCGGAGGTGATTTGTTCATTGATGAGATACATGAAGTGATTCCCATTACCAGCAGTTACGGGCTTTTACATCCGCAGGAAGGTGTAGTAAACGGACATTATCACGCAGGCGATCGCGACAGACACCAAAGGATAACTAATCTTCAGCAAGGTGTTTCAAAAGTGGTGGTAAATGGTGATTATATTCCCGGCCGCGCAAATCATTACCGGATTGCTGACCTGATTACCGGTTATGGCGTGGCGGAATCCGTTATTCATTTTTACAATTTGCATAACATACCGCTCAAAGGGAAACGGATATTGATCCAGGGTTGGGGCAATGTAGGTGCAGCAGCAGGGTTTTATTTATCAAAGGCCGGTGCTGTTTTAGCTGGTATACTTGATAAAGATGCCGGTATATATAAAGCAGAAGGATTTACACATGATGAAGTGGAAAGACTGATCAATACACGGCAGACAGCTTTATTTGATGGCATGGATCAATTTCAGATAGCAGGGGAGAAGATCTGGAAAGAGCGATTTGATATTTTTATTCCTGCCGCGTCTTCCCGTTTAGTGAAACCTAATCAGGCTGAACAATTAATTCAAAACGGAATTGATCTCATCAGTTGTGGAGCCAATGTTCCATTTGCGGATACAGAGATTTTCTTTGGCCCTATTTCAAGACATACCGATGAGAAAGTAACTGTTATTCCTGATTTTATTTCCAACTGCGGCATGGCAAG
>JANOXC010000011.1:0-30049 GCA_031418215.1 Bacteroidota bacterium | reverse complement strand
GAAGGTTGTGGATGCCACATTTAACTATTCCATTGTCCCCAACCGCTATTATGTTTTGAGAGACCAAGATGGATTCTATTTCAAGATCCGCTTCCTGGATTTCTATAATCAGCAAGGTCAGAGCGGCTCCATTACTTTTGACTATCAACGATTATAACAATTAATATATATATACAAATGAAAAAATTTATACCATTTCTAACATTGTTTCTTCTGTTCATTGGATTTTTTAGCAACAAGACTAATGCACAAGTTGTAAGTGAAACTGTAACCATTAACCCCGGTTATACACACCAGGTTTTCTACAGCCTTTCCAATGGCGCTTATCCTGCAGTTGATAATACCAACTGGGACATTGCATTTCAATTGCGGGGCTTTGCTGCATCCATCTTAATTAATTCCAAAAATAACGTGCAGTTATTTATGGCTAACAAAAGTGCTGCTCAATGGAGTACCATGGTAACAGCAGACACTACCGGAATTATTAATTCCAATTATGAATTACACAACTCAGATATCAGTTGGGATTGGGGAGCATTTAACAGAACCGTCGATACCGCCAACCAGTTTGACCTTGGCTGGGGTGTATATGACTTTATTACGCATATTGTTTCCGGAGATTCTATTTACTTCATTAAACTCTCCAGTGGTGTATATAAAAAATTCATCATCGAATCGCTTACCAGCGGTGTGTATTACTTCCGGTGGGCTGACCTTGACGGAAGCAATGAAATAACAGGATCGCTTACCAAATCAGCTTTTGCGGGAAAGTTCTTTGCTTACTATTCCCTTCAGAATAATGTTTCCATCGACCGTGAACCGATGTACAATGCATGGGATCTGGTATTTACACAGTATCTTACCTTAACTCCTTATATATATAAAGTGGCCGGCGTGTTAAGCAATGACAGTGTTTATTGCGCGAAGGCTTATCCTGTTGATGTTAATAATGTATCACCCTCAACTTATACGTTGGGCGATTCCATCAACACTATTGGTTACAATTGGAAGACCTATGATTTCGCCAATAATGTATGGACAATAGAAGATTCGCTAGTATATTTTGTTCAGGATCATAATGTGGGTTTATGGAAAGTGATTTTCACCGGTTTTGGCGGAAGTGCAAATGGTGTATATAATTTTACAAAGGAATTTATTGGAACTACCAGTGTTGGAGAAAACAGCATTAACCCCATCCTAAACATTTATCCCAACCCGGCAAAAAACAACATCAATCTAATTATTGCAAAATTGCAAACCAATGCTGCTACTGTTATCAACATTACCAATTCAATGGGCCAGGTTGTTCGTTCTGTTGACACGCAGTTAATCGGTGAATTAAACAATGTAAGTATTAATCTTGAAAACCTGAACCAGGGATTTTATTACTTGTCAATTATTCAAAACGGGAAAACCTATAATAAGCCTTTCATCGTTCAATAAATATTTTAGAAATCAGCTTAACTCAGCGTAAACAGAATGATCATAACAGGTCTTCTGATTACGCTGATTTTAGTAATAATTGGCTGCAACCCCTGCCAATCTATGCGTTAAACCTGTTTTTAATATTTCCGTTTTTAAATTACTTTTGTCCTAAAGACAATAAAAATGTTTCTTGAGCAGGCGAAGGACAGGGAAAGACGAAAAGGCTGGATTGAAGTAGTTTGCGGAAGCATGTTTTCCGGCAAGACAGAAGAGTTGATCCGCCGTCTGAAACGTGCACGCATAGCCAAATTACAGGTAGAAATTTTTAAACCGATGCTTGACAAGCGTTATGATGAAACGAATATTGTTTCACATGATGCCAATGCAATACACAGTACGCCTGTTCCTTCCTCCTCCAGCATCCTGCTATTTGGCAGCAACGTTGATGTAATCGGAGTTGATGAAGCGCAGTTTTTCGACAGTGAACTCCCGAATGTATGTGAGCAGTTGGCAAATACTGGAACAAGGGTTATTGTAGCCGGTCTTGATATGGATTTTCTTGGCAAACCCTTTGGACCTATGCCTCATTTGCTGGCAATAGCAGATTACATCACTAAAGTACATGCCATCTGCATGAATTGTGGTGACCTTGCCACACATTCTTTTCGCACATCGAAAGAAGAATCATTGATCCTCTTAGGTGAAAAAGAAAATTACATTCCCTTATGCAGAAGTTGTTTTGTTAAAGAAATGAAATTGGCAACTGTCGAATAATGCGATTTCATCCTTTCATACATTTTTTCCTATTCTGTTCCATAGCAACACCATCCTTATCCCAACCATACATCGACCTTGTTTCAGTGCAGGCAGTGATTACTCGACCCACTTCAATAATAAGTGATGCGAAATACAATGCCAGCACCAATTGGTATTCAGGTGTTTTTACATATCCTCATCAATTCAAAAATAAATCAGTGCTCATTTGCACTGCCGGACTTGATGCCTGGAAATTAATGGTACAAGATAATTACACTAAATTTCAAACCGGGTATTTGCCTATCACTTATGTAAAACCTCTTTCTGAGAAATGGAAGTTTTCACTAACAGCCATTCCCCGTTACAGCAGTGAAGAAGGGCGTGCATTTAATAATGTTGTATGGCAACTAGGTGGTGCTATCATTGCAACAAGAATAATTTCCAGCAAGCTTAGTTTAAAGGGGGGAGTATATTACAATAAAGAGTTTTTTGGAAATAATTTCCTGCCATTGCTTGGATGTGATTGGAAAGTAAATGATCGGTTAAACATATTTGGACTGTTGCCAAATAACTTGTTTGTTGATTATAAAATTTCTAAAATATTCCATTCCGGATTTGTATACAAAGGAATTACTTCTTCCTTTCGCTTAAAGGAAATCAATTACTACGACTATATCTTACCTGAGGAAGGTCAACTTAAGCTCTTTGTCGACTATTACATTACAAAAAACATCGTACTGAACTTCGAATGCGGCCACACTGTTGCACGCAATTATGGTTTTGGTTTCTTAAATGAAAAAGAGACTCCTGTTGATTTCAATGATGGCTATATATTGAAAGCCGGATTGTATTACAGGATGTGGCTATAAAGGCTCAATCAGCCATCACCCTATCACGGGCGAACTTCAAATCTTTAATATTAAGCTGCAAATTCGTGCGGCCATTAAAGTTGTTTTCTTCAACGTGGTATACAATGTCAAAAGGTTCGCTTGACTCTATCATGGGATGATGATGTCCTAACTGAAAAGCAATTCCATCAAAAACATTTTGGTTCAACCCGTCTTGCGACAATGTAAGCTTTAAATGATTATTCCCCACTATACGTCCTTTGCCATTATCTATTACACTGTCTGTTCTGAATATTGGCGCCATATTACCAGGTCCGAATGGAGCGAATTGCATAAGGATCTTATAGAAGTGAGGTGTAATATCTTTTAGATTTAACATTGCATCAACTTCAATCTCACGTGTCAACATGTATTCCTTTATTGTTGAAGAAACAATTTCCTCGAACCGTTCAATGAATGCAGGAACGTTTTCCTCTTTCATGGTAAGTCCTGCTGCATACATATGCCCGCCAAATTGCTCAAGCAGGTCACTGCAACTTTCGATTGCATTATATACATCAAAATCTTTAACAGAACGTGCAGAACCGGAAACGTGGCCATTACTTTTTGTTAATACGATGGTAGGGCGATAATACCTATCGGTTAGTCTGGACGCCACTATTCCAATAACACCTTTATGCCATTCAGGGTGATAAACAACGGTCGACTTACGTAATAAAAAATCAGGATCCTGCTCTACAATCTGCAAAGCATGTTCCGTAATTTGTGCGTCTAATCCTTTTCGGGTGATATTATTTTCATTGATATCGTCTCCAAGAAAAGAAGCAAGGTCTTCATTTTTAGAAATTAATAACTCAACAGCTTTTGTTCCTTGTTCAATTCTTCCGGCTGCATTGATACGGGGAGCAATACTAAAAACCACATCACTTATCGTTAATTCCTTTTTAAATCCGCTTAATTCCAATATTGCTTTTATTCCAGGGCGCGGTTCACGATTCAAGTGTTGCAAGCCATAGAAAGCCAGTATGCGATTCTCGCCGGTGATAGGTACAATATCAGCAGCAATACTTACAGCAACTAAATCAAGGTACTGTTCAATTTGGTTGAAAGGAATATTGTTTTGTTGGGCAATGGCCTGTATTAATTTGAAACCAACACCACAGCCGCTGAGTTCTTTAAATGGATAATTACAATCATTGCGCTTAGGGTCAAGTACTGCGGTTGCTGCAGGAAGTTTATCGCCCGGACGATGGTGATCACAGATAATAAATTCAACACCTTGCTCTTTTGCATAGGCAATTTTCTCAACAGATTTTATACCGCAGTCCAAAGCAATGATAAGTGAATAATTATTTTCCTTGGCAAAATCAATTCCCTGCTTGCTGATACCATAACCTTCTTTGTAACGATCAGGAATATAAAATCCAACTTCACCGTGTAACGTTTTTAAGAAAGTGTAAACGATGGAAACCGCTGTGGTGCCATCAACATCATAATCGCCATAAACTAATATATTTTCGCGCTGACGAATTGCTTCTTCAATACGTTCAACAGCCACATCCATATCCTTCATTAAAAAAGGGTCGTGCAGATGATCTAATGATGGCCTAAAAAAGTTTCTTGCTTCTTCAAAAGTGGTGATGCCACGCTGAGCCAATAAGTTAATAAGCATGGGATTAATCTTTAAATGTTCAGCTAAATGCTCAACAATTTCTGCATCCCCATCTGCCTTTAAAACCCAGCGCTTTTCCATCTAATAAAAATGTAACTGTAATATATAACTAACAAATATAAGACAGTCGCACTATCAATACCAAATCATTAAGTAAAGTTATTGACAAACTAACGCCTCCATCAATACTTATATTTAGCAACCATTCTATTGGCAATATATAAACTCATCGACTATAAATCATACTTATTTGTTTCTAATCAATCATCTTTCCCTAATTTTGACCTGTTAAACATCTTCATAATGCACAATAAGAATATTCTTCTGCTGTTGGTAATTACTTTCTTCATCAACTGTAAAGGGAGTGATCCGACTCATGAAGTTCCTGTAGTTGGTTTCCTTGATTTCATTGAAGACCCAACGATTGCCCTGGCCAAAAAAGGATTTTTTGATGCATTGGCAGCCAATGGCTTTTCAGAAAAGGATTCTACAATATCAATTGAATATGCCAATGCACAAGGCGATATTCCAACATTGGGGCAAGCCTGTGATTTAATTATATCAAAACACCCTTTGCTGATTGGCACCAATGTAACCCTTTCCACCATCACTACTGTACAGCGCAATAAATCAATACCGGTTTTCATGATGGTATCGCCACGGCCTGATATTGCCAAACTGACTGATGGAGCAGGCAAGGCTCCGGCTAACCTTTTTGGTGTTTATGAAACGCTTGATTATTTGGATACGGCTGTAACACTCATTAAACAATTAAAGCCGGCAACAAAAGTAGTTGGTACTATATATAATCAATCAGAACCACAGAGCCGGGATGCATTTAATAAGCTTCAATCAGGTTGTGAAAAACTGGGGATACAATTGGAAGCATTGCCTGTCAACAATTCTTCTGAAACGCAACTTGTCATGCAGTCGTTGTTAAGTAAAAACATCGATGTGTTTTTCGCATTGCCCGACAATGTGATATTTGCTTCTTTTGAAACAGTAGTTCAAAGTTGTGATAAGAAAGGAATACCCATTTTTACCAGCGAAGCAGGTTTAGTGGCACGAGGTGCTGTGGCTAGTTTTGGGGCCGATTTTTACCAATGGGGTTACCAATCGGGATTACAAGCTGCCCTGTTCCTAAAACAAAAAAATACCAATGGCTTACAACCTGAAATTGTAAAAGTCCGCAAGCGCGTTTACAATGTCGCGCAAGCTACTAAATTTATGATCATACCCGATAGCACTTTTGTACCGGTTAAATAACCTTAACTTTTTTGCAAAAATTAATTTAATCTTTGTCTCCGAACACCGAACTAACAACTCCAAACTAAATTGAGTTACGATTTTTTTCTGACCGCATTGTTACAAGGATTAGGATATTCTGCGCTTGGCCTCGGTGTATTTCTTTCTTTGCGTATTTTTAATATTCCTGACATCACTACTGATGGAAGTTATACGTTGGGTGGGGCAATAACGGCTGTCATGATTACGGGAGGATTTCATCCTTTTCCAACAATGATCCTTGCAATTTTTGGCGGTATGTTATCTGGAGCAACAACAGGATGGATATTGACTCGATTCAAAATACATCCTTTACTAGCCGGAATTTTGGTTATGACTGCCCTCTATTCAATCAATTTAATGGTAATGGGCAGATCAAATATTCCATTGATCAATGTGAATGATATTTATTCACTACTTCCTTTTATCAGTCACGACAATGCCGTTAAATTTATTTTGATATTCATCGTAGTACTTTTAATACTCTTTATTACGTGGTTGTTAAAAACAGATTTTGGCATTGCCATGCGTGCAACAGGGAACAGCGAAGCAATGGTGCGTTCCCTTGGAGTAAATACCAATACAATGAAAATTGCAGGACTTGCCATTGCAAACGGCTTTACTGCTTTGAGCGGATATTTAATTGCGCAATACCAGGGTTTTGCAGATATCAATATGGGAATAGGCATTGTGGTTTCAGGATTGGGATCTGTAATGATTGGTGAAGCGTTGTTGCACCGCTGGATGTCGAAAGGAATTATATATAATGTGTTGGCTGTGATTGCAGGATCAATACTCTTCCGATGCATCATTGCTGCAGCACTTTCCTTTGGATTGAATCCGAACTACTTGAAACTCATCACTGCAATTATTGTTTTGTTCATTGTCGCTATCAGCACCTCTAAAAAAGTAACGGCACGATGATACAATTGGAAAAAGTTAGCAAAACTTTTAATAAAGGCCTGGTAACAGAAACAGTGGCCCTGCAAAATATATCCATAAACATTTCAGCAAAAGAATTCATTGTTGTTGTTGGGGCAAACGGATCGGGAAAATCAACTTTGTTGAATTGCATTGCCGGTAATATACTTCCTGATTCAGGTAATATATATATTGACGACAATGATGTAACAGAATGGCCTGAACATAAAAGAAGTAAATATATCAGCCGAATTTTTCAAAATCCAATGCTGGGAACAGCGCCGGACCTTAACATATTGGAAAATTTTCGATTGGCGAGCTTGCGTACCCAAAGAAAAGGATTGCATATAGGAACGGATAAAGCTTTTACAGATATAGTAAAGGAGAAAATCAGTTTTTTAAAAATGGGCATGGAAAACGGCATTGACAAACCCATGGGTAGTCTTTCCGGCGGACAACGACAAGCATTAACTTTGGTAATGGGTATTATGGATGAATGTCAAATCATGTTGCTTGATGAACCTACTGCAGCACTTGACCCTCGTTCTTCTGTTTTGGTAATGGAAAAAGCGCAGGAGATTATTCAAAAACATAATCTAACAGCTTTATTGGTTACACATCATTTGAAAGATGCATTGCGTTATGGGAATCGTTTGTTGATGATGAAGGAAGGAGTAATTGTTGAAGATTATTCCTATGATCAGAAAAGTGTACTAACGTTTGAAGAACTCGCGCAATTGTTTGATTGAAAACTTTACTCAAATTTGGCGTAAATGTCTAGGCTTATAAATTCCTCGTTTTTTACTTCACAATCCTTCATAGTCCCTTCGTATTGAAAGGCAAGTTTAGACATTACACTTTTGCAATTTTTGTTTTCCGTTTCAACAAGACTTTCAATCCTGTGCAGCTTAAGCTTATCAAATCCGTAATCACAAATTACTGGAATTACCTCTGTAATGATACCTCTGCCCCAAAACTCCGGTAAAAGCCAAAATCCTATTTCTGCTTTCTTATGTTCCTTGCTTAATCCATTCAATCCGGCTGCACCATAAAAAGTCTGATTGTCCAATGAACATATAGCCCACCATATTCCAGTCTCATTTTTTTCAAGGTCAGTAAAAAATTCCATTTGAGCCTTTGTTGCTTCCAATGTTGAATAACTTACACCATAATACCTGATGACATCAGGATGTGACAGCCCTTGGAAAACATTTTCAAGGTCACTGTCAACAAACTGCCTGAGTAAAAGCCTGCTTGTTCTTATGAAAGGAAACACTGTCAACACTTTATTATTAATTGGATATAACTTTAAGCCCAATGATAGAGCCAATCAATGTGGTAATGAAAAATACGCGCCAAAAACTTAGCGGGTCTTTAAAAAAGAAAATACCCATTAACACAGTTCCTACAGCTCCGATTCCAGTCAAAACCGCATAAGCGGTACCAATAGGTAATGACTGTGTTGCCTTAACAAACAATAGCATACTGATTGTTAATGCAATAAAAAAACACCATACCACCAATACATGTCATTTCCTGTTGCTTCCTTTGCCTTTCCTAAACAAGTGGCAAATGCAACTTCAAATAATCTGGCTATGGTTAAAATGAACCAATTCATTATTTAATTTTTTTGGCAAAACTATGACCCCATCCAAATTTATACTGAATAAAAGTAGAAAAAAAATATATTCAGCAATATGTAAGCAAAAGTAACATTAGTGATTGGCATTCATACAAGCCGACCATTTTAAAAATAGCACAGGAATTAATTCCCGGGCAATTGAAATTTACAAATAAAAAGCATGCTATTTTTTTAAGATGATAATATAATATATGCCAGTATATTAACTCCAATGCCTATTCCAAAATTCTTCCAAACTTTCCCTTGTTTTATTTTCTTGGCCTTTTGTGTATAACCGTTATAATAATCCTGATTCTTCATTAATTCCGTTTTCGGATAATTGAGGTTAATCTCCTTTGGTTTAGTTGACGAACAGGCAATAGCAGGAATTAAACCGGCTATTGGCAACAAGAGAGTAGTTATTAATGTTCCGGTACCGGCACCTTTATAGCCATGATAATATGTCATGGCATCGGATTGTCCTTTAACATATTGGTCTGTATTCCCTATACCGGTGGAAGAAAAATTACCGGCTTTTGGAACTTCATTAAAAATATCTTTAGTCCCGTTTTCATACCTGATCATTAAAGCATCGGCTTTATTTATCGTAAAAACGGGGCCTTCAAGATTGTCGTATTTTTTATATTTAATTGCATCCTGACTGACTTCTAAAATTTTTACCTGAATATCCTCACCTGATCTCATTGTGATTAAGTCCTGGGAAAAGCAAAAAGACATCGATAAAATTGTTATGAATCCTGTAAGAATACTTTTCATCATTTTAGTTGATTAATTACTATTTAAATTAAATGTGGTAATTGTGGTAAATATAATTATATCAGGTTCCTTAAAAAAGTACATGCATAAATTAACATTAATTTCCAGGATGCTAAATCCTTACCATCCCATTCGCTACTTCAACTCAGTAATATGAGCAAGATGATGTCGGCTATGCCAGGCATACAATGCAATAATTGTTTTTAATGGTCTCGTCGTTTTATTTTCCGGATGATAAAATGTTTTTTCCAATTCATCGATAGAAACATTACGCAGCAAAATATTTATTCTGTGATGTACTCCTTCCAAAATTTTCAATGACATTGCAACCGGTCCTGTTTTACCATCAGTCAACTCTGCCCATTTGTTCTCCAGGTATGGTTTGATTGTTGGATTGTCTTCTGTCAAACATAGTTTCATCCGGATGATACAATTCATATGACTGTCGGCTAAATGGTGTACTACCTGCCTGATGGTCCAGCCGCCATCGCGATAGGGTGTATCTAATTGTTCATCATTCAATGCTTCAACTTCCTTTCCTAATTTTGGTGGGAATTGTTCTAAAAAATCCATCCACTGTTTTATTTCTAAGGGCGAAAAAGAAGTTGGATTGGTAAATTTACCAACAGGGTAGCGGAGCTGGTCGAGGGTGAGTTCCATTTATATATATATTTAAATATGATGTCATTCAGGAGGAAACTATTTAAAACCTTCCTCAATGATGAATAGGAAGATGCATCACTTTATTACTATTGTTTGTTTTAGGTTATTTAAAATGGTTTCCTCCTGAAGGACAAATAGGAATTTAAGAAGGATTTTTATAATGCAGAGGCTTTCTCTTTGTCAATGCCTCAGCAGGTTCAGGAACCCAGTGGTGCAATCCTCCTGCTAATTCATCATTAAAAGTAACGGGAATGTTGCCTGCTATCGTCCGTTCCTTCCAGGTTAGTTGTTCCTTTCCATTGTCCTTTCGTTCCATGGTAATACATCCTTCTACAGGACAAACAAGTGAACATAAATTACAACCCACACAATTTTCTTCAATGATATGTGGTTTGCGGTTTAATGGATCATCTGATAATCCGATGGCCTGGTGTGCTCCGTCTTCACATGCTGTATAGCACAATTGGCATCCGATACATTTATCTTCGTTGATATCAGCAACCACTTTATATTTCAGGTTGAGATCTTCCCAGTGTTTTATATTTGGCAGTGCTTTTCCTACCATTTGATCAACAGTAGCAAAACCTTTTTCATTCATGTATTTTTCAAATCCCGGAATAATTTCCCGAATGATACCGAATCCATAATGCATCACTGCCGTGCAAACCTGAACAGTTGATGCTCCTAATAAAATAAATTCTACAGCATCTCTCCAGTTCTCTACACCACCGATTCCCGAGATCGGAATTTGTACTCCGGGATGTTGCGCACAATTTTTCACCATGTTCATGGCAATGGGTTTCACTGCCGGTCCGCAGTAGCCGCCGTTGGTGCTTTTGCCATCAACAATTGGATAAGGAACAAAATTGTCGATGTCGACACCAATTACACTTTGAATGGTGTTGATTAAAGATATTGCATCACCACCGCCTTCTTTGGCTGCAACGGCAGGGCGAGTAATATCTGAAATGTTTGGTGTGAGTTTTACAATGACTGGAATTTTTGCCACTTCCTTTACCCACTCCACAATCATCTTTAAAATCTTTGGCTCTTGCCCTACAGCAGAACCCATCCCTCGTTCACACATACCATGCGGACAACCGAAATTTAATTCAATGCCATCAGCTCCGGCATTTTCCACATCACGAACGATCTGGTGCCACTCTTCACGTGTCTCTACCATGAGTGAGGCTATGACAGCATTATTTGGAAATCGCTTTTTTACTTCTTCGATCTCACGAAGGTTATCTCTTAACGGGCGATCAGTGATGAGTTCGATGTTGTTGAATCCCATCATACGAGTATCGCGATAGTTTAATGCACCATAACGACTTGATACATTTACTACAGGAACACCGAGTGTTTTCCATACTGCACCACCCCAGCCTGCATCAAAGGCTTTCATGATTTGGTATCCGCTGTTAGTCGGCGGTGCTGATGCCAGCCAGAAAGGATTAGGGGATTTTATGCCTGCGAAGTTTACAGAGAGATCTGCCATAGTTATGTGCCTTCTTTTTATGATGATTTTAAAATCAATATTGAATTTTGAATGTCGAATCTTGAATATTGAATGATAAATAATAAAATTTCACTCTTTTAATTTTTATTCTATTTGCTCTTTTTAAGTAAAGCATTGGTTCTTGTTGTTTCAATACTTTTAACAAAAATCGCAATCAATTCATTACACTCCTTTAAACCATTTTTAACTTTTCTTCTTCTTTTGTAAGGGGTATTCTTTGAACCAATTTCAATCCGTTAAGAGTTTCACGTAATTCTTTTAGCAAAATCTTAAATTTATGAATAAAATCATTAGTTGACTCTTCGCTCATTGCCTCACCATACTGTAAAACCGGTGAAGTACATGATCGAACCAGTTGGCCTGCAAGATGGTTTCCGGCTCTTGTGTTATACAAATTATCAGTGATGTTTAAAATATTCACGGCAAAATCAATCAATCTTTCATTTAAATCAAATTTGTAATTTTTCATTTTATATAGTTTTAGGTTAGAAGTAAAACTAATTCGAGATTCAAAATTCAATATTCGACATTCATTATTTCATTTACCTGTTAGATAGATAATCAGACATCCCCATAGCAGCCTTTTTTCCGTCGGCTACTGCATTCACCACTTCCTGCCCACCACTTACTGCATCACCGGCGGCAAAATATTTTTTGTTAGTTGTTTGCTGATTTTCATTGATGGCAATTGTTCCATTTGCATTTAACTTCAGTCCGTCAATTAATTCAAATAAGGAAGTGCGCTTTGATTGTCCTGTTGCTTTGATAACCCAATCACATTCTTCAGTAAAATCTGAGTTGCTGATAATTTCCATTTTACCATTCACCAATTGTGTTCGGACAAATTTGACTCCTTCAACTTTTCCATTTCCAAGTATTTCAACGGGAGCAACATTGAATAACCCCTTCACGCCAACGCCCTTTGCAAGTTCATATTCAAAATCATAGGCCCCCATTTCCTCTTTGCTGCGTCTGTAAGCAAGTATGACCTTCTCCGCTCCCATTCTTGCGCTTTCTGAAGCGGCATCCATAGCAGTATTTCCGCCACCTAACACAATTACTCTTTTTGCTACAGCTGTTTTGTGATGATTCATTCTCAGTTTTTCGACAAACTCCACAGCGCCAAAACAATTTTCCTGTTCTTCTCCTTTGATTTTTAAAGAAGAAGTGGGACCTAATCCAACACCAATGAAAATAGCATCGTATTCTTTTTCCAACTCATTGATATCTTCTTTTGATTGAATAGTTTTATTGTAATGAATTTTATATCCCAGTTGTTTTTCCAGGTAACTCATCTCATCCAAAGCTTCTGCATTGGTGATTTTATAAGGCGCCACACCATGAACGGTTAAACCGGATGGTTTACTTTTTGCCTCGTAAACAGCTACTTCAAAACCATTTACTCTTAATTCACAAGCACAGGCAATTCCTGCAGGACCTGCTCCAATTACTGCAACTTTTTTTCCATTTGGTTTCCCTGCACTGAATAATTTTAATCCTTTGCTGATTGCCTTTCCTGTTGCATAACTCTGTAATCTTCCAATTTCAATAGGTTTAACATCAGTGTTATTATATACACAAGCTCCCTCACATAAAACTTCAGTTGGACAAACTTTACCACAAGCATATCCAAAGAAATTGGAATTATATATAGTCTTTGCCGCACCTTCAGCATTTGCGGAATTAATTTGCCTTATGAATAATGGGATATCAATAGAAGTAGGGCAAGCGGTAATACAAGGTGCATCATAACAAAATAAGCAGCGTGAACTTTCATAATGCGCCTGGTTTTCGGTCATTAATGGCTTTATCTGTTCGAAGTTTTTTTCGAATTCCTGCTCTGAGGTTGGTTGTTTGTATTCAGACATAATTTGGGTAGTGGGTATTGAGTATTGGGTAGTGGGTACTGAGTACTGAGTACTGGAATTAAATTATCGATTTGGACAAATTGGTTAGCATTTTTTCAATTACACTGATTTTTTCAATTAACCTATTTAAAATATTTTCTTCAATATAATTAATATTTTTTGCAATTATTAGCTGTGTTTCCAGTTCGCAACATGATCCATAAGAATAGCTTAAAAATAGTTTAAATGATCCTGAGGATTTCCTTCCAGACCCCTCAGCAATATTAGAGGGTATTGATATCGCAGATCGCCTGATTTGATTACTGATTCCATAAACTTCCATTCTTGGAAACTTCTCAGTAATCTCATATATTTCAGTTACTAATTTTATCGCTTCATTCCAGACGTTTAATTTTTTAAAATCATGCATTTGATTTGGGGTTTTGAGTAACATTTTTGAATTCACAAATCTAAATGCCAGAACAAACAATCTCAATACTCAATACCCACTACTTATTTTCATTACAATTCTACCAATTTCCCATAGGTTTCCGGCCTTCTATCACGGAAGAACTGCCAGGTTGAACGCACTTCTTCAATCACATCTAAATCAAATTCTGCGATCAGCAATTCATCTTTATCTTCTGATGCCAGTTTAAAAATTTGTCCGCGTGGATCAACGAAATAAGAAGATCCGTAAAATTTACCTAGGTTCCAGGGCTTCTCTTCTCCAACTCGATTGATACAGCCCATGAAATATCCATTGGCCGCCGCGTGTGCGGGTTGTTCCAGCTTCCATAAATATTGCGACAATCCAGCTACAGTTGCTGATGGATTATATACAATCTCTGCTCCATTCAATCCGAGTGCACGAGCGCCTTCAGGGAAATGCCTGTCGTAACATATATATACGCCCACCTTTGCATAGCGTGTTTGAAACACAGGATAACCTAAATTTCCCGGCTTGAAGAAAAACTTTTCCCAAAAACCTGAAGTATGTGGAATATGATTCTTGCGGTATTTACCAAGGTATTTTCCATCGGCATCAATTACTGCAGCAGTATTATACAACACCCCGGCTTGTTCTTTTTCATAGATAGGAACAATGATAACCATGTTGTATTTCTTAGCATAAGTTGCCATTAGTTCCGTCGTTGGTCCGGGAACCGTTTCTGCACTTTCATACCACTTTTTATCCTGTCCCGGACAGAAATAGGGTGTGTTAAATATTTCCTGAAGGCAAAGGATTTGCACCCCTTGTTTTCCCGCTTCTTCAATTAATGGGATATGTTTCTGCACCATGGCATCTACAATCTCTTTAATGGTGCCCTCGCCTTCTGTTTTTGGAAGCGACATTTGAATTAATCCTGATTTGATTTTTCTAGACATGTTTTTCCGAATTGATTAAGTTACTAGGTGATGAGGCGATTACGTAAAAAAGAAATTGTTCTTTCTTATTAATTTAGGGGACTCATCTATTAATTACATTTTTAAATAATTCCGTTGACTTTATTTCTTTTAACAAATTTTCCGTATCCCTTTTCTATTCTAACCTTACCTTGATCAACCGCAACCGTTCCTCTTAGTATGATGGTTTTACATTTCCCTTTTAATTTCCATCCTTCATAAGCAGAGTAATCTACATTCATATGATGTGTTTTTGCTGAGATGGCATGTTCTTCATTCGGGTCGAAGATAATTAAATCTGCATCGGATCCGATACCTATCGTTCCTTTCGCCGGAAACATGCCGAAAATTTTTGCTGCATTAGTTGAAGTAATCTCCACAAATTTATTCAGGCTGATCTTGCCTGTTCCTACTCCTTCACTATATAATAATTCCATTCTGTTTTCTATTGCAGGATGCCCGTTTGGGATCTTTGAAAAATCTTTTTCCCCCATTTTCTTCTGCTCCCATTTAAACGGACAATGATCTGTTGCAACAACTTGGATGGTTCCCTGGTTGATGCCTGCCCATAGTGCTGCCTGGTCTTTTTTCTCTCTTAATGGCGGACTCATCACCCATTTTGCTCCTTCGAAATCTTTCTCATAAAGTGAGGCATCTAATAATAAATACTGTATGCAAGTTTCAGCAAATACTTTTTGATTGCGACGGGCTGCATCACGAATATGATTGAGGGCACCTTCGCATGTCATGTGGACGATATAAGCAGGAACTCCGGTATAATTTGCCATATCAGCAAATCGGCCACTTGCTTCAGCCTCTGTTATTTCCGGTTGCGAGAGATAATGATAGAGCGGAGAAAGCTTACCTTCTTCTCTATGCTTGGCAATTAAAAAATCAATCATATCACCATTAGTAGCATGCACGGTTACCATACCACCACATTTCTTTACCTCATTCATCAGACCTACCATTTGTCTGTCGTCTATCATTAATGCACCCTTATAAGCCATAAATGTTTTAAAAGAAGTGATGCCTTCCTTTTCAATCATCCCTCGCACTTCTGACTTCGTATTTTCATTAAAATCAGTGACAGCCATGTGGAAGGAATAATCACCATAGCAATTCCCATTAGATCTTCCCTGCCATTGCTCCAATGCATGGTACAACGACTTTCCCTGCGTTTGCAGAATAAAATCAATGACTGTTGTTGTGCCGCCATGCAACGCTGCCAAGGTTCCTGTTTCATAATTATCACTTGAAAAGGTGCCCATGAAAGGCATATCAAGGTGGACATGCGGATCAATCCCTCCGGGAAATATATATTGTCCCTTTGCATCAATCTCCTCGTCGGCTTTCATGCCTAAATTCTTGCCGATAGCGTTGATTTTTTCATTTTCAATATAAATGTCAGACACATAATCTTCCGATGCTGTGATGACCCTTCCATTCCTGATTAATATCGACATATTCCTATTTGCATTTTTATTTGAAGTAGGAAAAATACATAAAAATATTGTTGGGCAACGATAATCGTATTATAAAATAACAGCCCTATCGTACAATACCATGAATTAACCTATTTTTACCACATAGCGAAACTATTGTGATCCGGTTCATTTTAAATGAGAAAGAAATTGAGTGCGGCCTTCCTCCCGGAATGATCTTGCTTGATTTCATCCGTTACCAACAACATCTTACAGGAACAAAGATTGGTTGCAGGGAGGGCGATTGCGGAGCCTGTACTGTTTTAACTGGCGAGTTGATCAATGGTGAATTACGATACCGATCAGCTACTTCCTGTTTAATGCCGTTAGGTAATGCTGAAGGCAAGCACATTGTGACGATTGAAGGCATTAACATGAAGGAGTTGAATCTCATTCAGCAGGCAATGTCGGATGAAGGGGCTACACAATGTGGGTTTTGTACACCGGGCTTTATTGTATCTCTGGCAGGTTTTTGTTTAAGCGATAAAAAAGCAACAACAGAAAATGCCATTGCATCAATTGACGGAAACATCTGCAGGTGCACCGGTTATAAATCCATTGAAAGAGCGGCAGCAAAAATTGTCCAACAAATGGCAGGTAAGAACAACAGTGATCCTGTTAAATATGTAGCAGAAAACAATATTTTGCCTGCATACTTTGGAACTATCAAAAAACGGTTAATGGCTTTGCATGCCGATACAAAAATTGCAACTCCTAAGATTTCTACAAACAAAAAAATAGTTGGCGGCGGTACAGATTTATATGTACAGCAACATGAAACTATGGTGCATGCAGCTATCGATTTTGTTTCGGGAAGCGTGGAGATGAATGGAATCATCCTGGAAAACAATACATGTTTTATGGGTGGCGCTGTTACAGTAACCGATTTATGTGAATCAACAATTATAGCCAGTGCCTTTCCGCAGTTTGCACAATATGCCAAACTAATCTCTTCCACACCTATCCGTAATATGGCGACGCTGGCGGGAAATTTTGTGAATGCTTCACCCATTGGAGATTTTACTATTTTCTTTTTGGCTTTGGATGCAACATTAATCTTGAATGATGGATCCAAAAGAAGAGAATTGCCCTTAAGGAAATTTTACAAAGGCTATAAAATACTTGATAAAACAACGGAAGAATATATAGAACAGATTTACTTCGATCTGCCGGGGCACAATTCAGCATTTAATTTTGAAAAGGTAAGCAAGCGTACACATTTAGATATTGCCAGTGTAAATACGGCCATCCATATTCAATTTGAAGGAGAACATATTTCCGATGCGGGTATTTCTGCCGGTGGCGTAGGACCTGTTCCAATGTATCTTGAAAAAACATCGGCTTATTTAAAAGATAAAACAATTTCAATAAATATAATTGAAGAAGCCTTGCAAATTGCACAATCAGAAATCGCCCCCATTAGTGATACAAGAGGAACAGCGGCATATAAAAGATTGCTGCTTCGTCAATTAATGATTGCGCATTTTATGAAGTTGTTTCCTGGATTAATTTGAAAATGTGACAATTCGAAAATTTGAAAATGAAAGAGCAAGTGCTCCTGACTCCAAACTAATGAAGAACATAGACAGCAGCACACATACAAGAGGCGAATCGATCTACCTCGATGACATCCCTGAAATTTCAGGGACGTTGTATGCTGCTGCTTTTGATTCACAGATAGCTCATGGCATAATTAAAAAACTAGATTGTAGTGAAGCAGAAAAATCAAAAGGGGTTGTTAGGGTATTTACGTATAAAGATATTCCCGGTGAAAATCAGATTGGAGGTATTATTCCTGATGAACCGTTGCTTGCTGAGCAGCATGTTCATTTTTGTGGGATGCCAATTGCCATAGTTGTTGCGGAAACAACAGAAGCGGCTTATGCTGCCGTTAAAAAAATAAAAATTGAAATTGATCCTTTACCAATAATTACTGATCCACGCGAAGCAAAAGGAAAAGGTGAACTGATCATTCCTCCACGTACTTTTCAAATTGGGGAGACTGATGAAGCATGGAATAAATGTGCGCACATTTTTGAAGGTAGAGCAGACTCAAACGGACAAGAGCATTTGTATATAGAAACCCAAGGAGCGTATGTTCTTCCTCAAGAAAACAACGCCTATAAAATATATTCATCCACACAAGGTCCAACAGCAGTTCAACGTGCTTGTTCGAAGGTGTTGGGATTACCCATGCATCAGTTAGAAGTGGATGTTACTCGCCTGGGTGGTGGATTTGGCGGCAAGGAAGACCAGGCCAATACATGGGCAGCACTTTGTTCATTGGCAGCCTATCATTTAAAACGTCCGGTAAAATATTCATTGCATCGCATGGAAGATATGCGTATGACGGGAAAACGTCACCCCTATTCTTCTGATTTTAAAATTGGACTTGATAAGGATTTAAAAATTATTGCTTATGAAGTAACCTTTTATCAAAATGCCGGTGCAGCCGCAGATCTGTCGCCTGCTGTTATGGAACGTACACTTTTTCATTGTACCAATTCTTATTTTGTTCCCAATGTAAAAGCAACAGCATATAGTTGCAGAACCAATTTACCGCCCAATACTGCATTCCGTGGATTTGGCGGACCACAAGGTATGTTCGTCATGGAATGTGCCATTTCAAAAGCTGCGGCTGCATTAAATGTTGATGCAACAGTTATACAACGAAATAATTTAATTCAAACAGGTGAATCATTTCCTTACGGACAAATTGCATTGAGTGAAGCTAATGAATGCTGGAAGAAAGCAGAGCAATTGTATGAAGTTGAGAAAATAAAAAAAGATGTTTCCTTATTCAATCAATCCAATAAGCATTTCAAAAAGGGAATGGCCATGATGCCGATTTGTTTTGGCATTTCATTTACGAAAACACCGATGAATCAGGCACGCTCTCTTGTACATGTTTACTCTGATGGCAGTATAAACATTAGCACCGGCGCTGTGGAAATGGGACAAGGAGTTAATACTAAAATACTACAAGTGGCGGCAACTGTTTTCTCCATCAACCCCAAAAATATTCGGATTAATACAACCAATACTTTTCGCATTGCAAACACTTCTCCGTCGGCAGCATCTGCAACAGCTGATTTAAATGGTAAGGCAACATTAATGGCCTGTAACGCAATTCTAGCAAGATTGAAAAGTATAGCAGCGGAAGAATTAAAAACTACTGTTGAATCCATCTCCTTAAAAAACGACTTTGTTTTGGTTGATGGAAAGCAATCAGAACTCAGCTGGAAAAAATTGGTGATGACAGCATTCCTGAAACGAGTAAGTTTATCAGAACATGCACATTATGCCACTCCGGGAATTCATTTTGATGCCGCCAAAGAAAAAGGGCATCCGTTTTCCTATCATGTTTATGGAACTGCAATTCTCACAGTCACTATTGATTGTATTCGTGGTATTTATGAATTTGATGCAGTAAAGGTTGTTCATGATTTTGGTGCCAGCATGAATACCATTATTGATAAAGGACAATGTGAAGGTGGAATCGTGCAAGGCATTGGATGGATGACAATAGAAGAGGTGGTTTACGATAAGGATGGGAAATTGCGCAGTAATGCTCTTTCAACCTATAAAGTTCCTGATATATATTCCGTACCGAAGGTCATTGAAATTGATTTTCTGCAAACGCCAAAAGATAACCTCGCCATTTTCCGTTCGAAAGCTGTTGGTGAGCCTCCTTTGATGTATGGTATCGGTGCTTATTTTGCTTTGCGGAATGCTGTGCTTGCTTTTAATCCTGCTGCTGATATTACTTTTGCTGCACCGATGACTCCGGAAAAAGTTTTACTATCTCTTTATTCAGGAAAATAACAAAAACCTTTTTTCAAAGTCGCCAAAATATGGAGACGCTGAAGAGACTGTAGAGCGATCATGTGTTGCCAGCGGACGTCAGTTATGGGCAAATTTTCATAACTTTACATTATGTCCTATACAACCAAATCGGCAAAAGCGAATCCAGTGCTTAAGTTGAATTTTCCATTGTGGATTGTTGCGGCATCATTTGCTATTATATTTATTCTTGCCTTTACAGAGAAAAGCAATTCTCCTCTATCAGGAATTATGATGTTTATTGTAATATATCGTCTTATTTTAACTTTTCCTTTTTCTGAACATTTAATAACTAAAAGTGACAATATAAATAATGTACAGCATGATTTTGATCTTCGACTTTCACAGAATCATAAAGAAGAAGATACCATTGAAGATGATCCAATGGATTACTATTCCCGAAGAAAAGAATTAGAGCTAACGTTGATCAGATTTGAAGCACTTCGTATGCAGCAAATAGAAAGAAGAGAAGCCGCTCCTTATACTGGCGATCTTGTTGATTGCATGATTGAGGAGGAACAATTAATTCTTTATTACCCTAATGGCAGAATCGAACACCATTTTTGGTGTGAGTTCAAATATTATGTGATCAGCGATCAAACATTATTCCTTTATAAATCCGACAGATCTCCTACGCTAGTGCTTGATAAAAAAAAGGTTGGTGTTTTTTTTGAACCAATATTTTCAGCCGTGATGGATTATGTTGATCATATATAAATTTAACAAAGATTGCCTTTTTATTGGTGCTTGTTCTTCAAATGCTTCAGCGTCCCCGAAAAGGGGAGACACTGAAGATATAAGTTGGTCACGCTGTCCCGAGTACTCACATTGGCTTCATGCTAAAATATTGTTAATTTGCTGAAAGTCCCATAGTGACGGTATATTAATAGAAATAGTGAAATCAAAAAAAAGAAAGTCCCGTAGGGACGTAATATTTAGTGTGAAATATGATGCAACCGAAAATCACGTTCCTACGGAACTTAGGCATTTTAGAGGTTTTGATGTTACCCAAATGTCGTTCCTACGGAACTGCTAAAAGAAATATAGGAAATTAGCTTGAAGGGTATGGGAACACTCGGGGCGCGCCAATGATTACGCACTTAATAACTTCATCACCTAGTCACTTAATCACTCCAGTTTCGCTCCTTGCCCAATCCAAACACCAATCAGATTTCTTTCATCATCACTCATCCCCGTTTTATTCGCTTGCGGCATTGTTTTCGTTTGAACAGCACGTACTAAAATTCTTTCAGCATGCTGAGCAATCTGTTGAGGTGTATCAAACATAATTCCATTTGGTGCAATTTTATTTACATCATCTGCTGGATTTGCTGAATGACAATTGACACATCTCTTTTGAAAAATGGGTTGTACTTGCGAGAAGGCAACCGGTGGTAAATCTTTTGCTGAGGGTAGCGGCTTTGGCGCTGTAACGATGATCAATGCAAGAATGGCAATTGCAGCAAAAGGAATCATCCATTTCAAATAAATTCCTTTCTCATAATAATTAATAAAATGTCGGACTGCAACACTTGCCAGAATAAGGACTGCAAGTACGATCCAATTAAAACTACTGCCAAATGTTGTGGGAAAATGATTGCTGATCATTATAAAAATGACAGGCAAGGTGATGTAATTGTTATGTAATGAACGTAGTCCTGCAATTTTCCCGAGTTCAGGATTTACAGGCAGATTTGCCTTTGCAGCAGCAACTAAAGCTTTTTGAGATGGTATGATGCAGAAAAAAACATTTCCTGCCATAATGGTTCCGAGCAATCCCCCCACCAACATAAATGCCGCTCTTCCGCTTAAGAAGCTGCTTAAGAAATAAGCAATGGCAGTAACAATTAAAAAACCGATCAATGCAAACAACTTTTTTTGTTGCAATAACGGAGACCTACACATCATGTCATATATAAACCAACCACCTGCCATCGTTCCACTCCCTAGTAAAATAGCGTTTAAAGAACTGATGTCGCTTACTGTGGGATCTAACATTACCGCCTTTGCATTCATGAAATAAACCAATGTCAGCAATAGCATTCCCGTCAGCCATGTAAAATACGCTTCATATTTGAACCAATGCAAATGTTTTGGTAAAACTGCCGGGGCCGATTTGTATTTCTCCACATAATAAAAACCGCCACCATGAATGGCCCAGAGGTTCCCCGCCAATTCATCTCTCAGGTTATCTGTCCTGTTTAAACTGTTTTCTAAAAAGATAAAATAAAAAGAAGCACCAATCCATGCAATGCCAAATACCACATGCGCCCAACGAATAATTAAGTTGAGCCATTCCATGACGTGTGCCTCTGCATGATTTTTTACAATGAAGTAATGCGCCACATAAAACAGTAATGTCAGAATCGAAAACGCGATAAAAACATTTTTATATTGATTTACCTCGTGCTTTATTTCCATCAATTCATCAGAAACTTTATCACCAACATCCTTTTTTGCTAATGCAACTGAAACACGGTTTAGCACCAATGTAATGATCACCAAAATAATAAAAAGGATGAGAGAAAGTGTTTCGATTGAAGTAAACTGCATTTTCAGTATGATGATTTGACCTCACCCCTGCCCTCTCCAGTGGAGAGGGAGTAGATTCTGATCTATTTTAAAAATTAGCCAACGTTGACGTTAATTTGATCTCATTTTTATTTTATTTTTTTCTTCTCCCTAATAATATCTTATAAAACGAACGGCTTCTAATTTCCTCCAACGTCAACCCTGTAGCCAATGCTTCATCCTCTGTTATTGCTCCACAATTCATGGCCTTTAGGAAATAGTTGAGCAGCCCTTGTCCTGTTGCAGCATCATCAAATACATCTCCTGAAAGTGTTGCTTGCGCTGCTTTATCAACGAAGTTTTTTAATCGCAAAGCAGCATCTTCATAGCTCTCTAAAAAGAATACATAAGTTGCTGCATACCGCATGGGCAACTGCGCAGGATTTAAATCCCAGCCTTGATAAAATCCGTTGATCAATGAATGCATGGTATGACCATAACCCAATTTCCAGGCCCGATGCACAACATCACGATTTTCTTTTTGTTGCTGCGGCGTTAAGTTATCCCCTCTGTGCGGGCCTACAGGCATTACATTAGTTGCACCATCCGACAGCATTATTCCTGTTCCGCCTAATGCAACTCTTGTCATGTGATGCGCAAAATCACAAACAGGGTGTGACATGGTTTGGTACTTAGCAGTGATATTACATGATGCTGTATAATCGTAGGTGCCGAAATGGGCGGCAATGCATCTCCCCTTTCCCGCTTTTATTAATGCAAACAATGGATTGCGACCTTCACTGTCCATCACAGCTTGCGTAGCTTCCACCATCATTTCCATCTTTAAAGTATTGGCAGGTAATTGATGTTGTTTTTCCAATATTTCAAACAACTTCACCAATGCTTCCATCTGTTGCGGAATAGTAACCTTTGGCAGCATCACCACAAAATTATCCGGAAGTTTGTTTCCTGTCTTTTCTAATAGTGTGGTAAGAAATATGTCCAGTGTGCGGATGCCTCTTTGTTTTAAATCCTCAGTGAATGGTTTGATGCGGATACCGATGAAAGGAGAAATCGTTTTTTCAATCATTCCTTTGGCGAGTTCCGTAGCAGCATTCACAGCTGTTGCATCTTCTTCTTCATCCGGACGGTTTCCAAAGCCATCTTCAAAATCGATGCGGAAATCTTCTACTGCTTCTCGCTCCAATTTTGCAATAATTTTTTCATAGATTGTATATGCCAACCATGCAGGTTCACTTTTACGCTGTTGCTCCGTCATTGCATCCAATTTCTTTTGCAGCGCTTTTATCTCATTCTCATCAACCGGTAAATCACGATGACCCGTCAATTCCAATACGCGTGCTAAAACGGTAAAGTCAGAGGCGTTGGTAGTCAAGCTTCGTAATGCAACCAGCCCCATTTTCTGCGTGGTATCAGATTTAAAAAGATTCGCACCACCATAAACAGTATGCACAGCCTGACGTTCAGGTTTGTCGCCCGGATATACTTTTTGAAAAGCAAGATTAGCGGTTTGCAGGTCATTTAAAACTGCATTGCGTGATTCAGTTGGGATGGATAATTTCATATTGTGTTAAAAATAGTTGGGAGTTTTTAGTTCGGCCATCCTTCACTATAAGCTACGGATGATAATAAGTTCGGAGAATTTATAGGTTTGGAGATGTAATGGCGACTTTTTCATCGACAATATTCAATTTTCATTCTTAAATATTCAATCATTTCAGCTTCCGCGATAAGTTGAATAACCAAAAGGATTTAACAATACTGGAACATGATAATGTGAAGCATCTGAAATTTCAAATTCGATAGTGATTCGAGGATAAAATGTTTGAATATTTTTTTTTAAAAAATATGGCTTTGTTTCAAATACTAATCGATAAATTCCTCTTTCCAATATTTTATCTGTCGCTAACAAATCAGATACCCTTCCATCGCTATTTGTGACACCTTTAGCTACCGGCTTCCAATTATCATTCAAACTTTGCTGCAACTCAATTTCAACACCTGCGGCAGGTTTACCGATAGATGTGTCTAAAATGTGTGTAGTGATCTGGCTCATTCAAATAATTTATTTAGGCGAAGATGGGTGATTTTATTCTGTTCTTTGATGGCATTTTTCAATTCATCGCTTCTGTCATTCTTCAATCTTTGCTGAAGCAATAATAACATTTCGTCGGCAGATTTACCTGTTGCACAAACAATAAAAATATAACCGAATTTCTCTTCATAGCGTTCATTGTATTCCTTTAGTTGTTCCAAAACTATTTGAGAAGATGAACCAACACCTGACTGTTCTGCTGATGCAAGGTGTTTGGTTGTGGCAAATTTTTCTTCCAGTGATTTCAAATCCCCAATTTTAGGATGATGTGTAAACGCTTCCATCCAACCGCTCTTATCACAACTAAACCATATATTATCTGATTTGTCTTTTAAATCTTTCAATGAAATAAATGGAGCTTCATGTGCCAGCTGATCAGCCCAAGCAGTGCAACCACAACATTGAAAAAGCAGTTCTTTTACTTTAGTATTAGATAATATATTGAATTCCTGTATCGTCATTTATGTTTTTCTATTGATAATATTGATTATTCAGAACTTCATTATTCTCCTCGTCATCTTACATTATTTAACGCAAAGTACACAAAGATTTCGCAGAGGCCGCTAAGTTTATTCCTGATCCTTTAAAAACCTTGTTTTTTATTCTTGTAAATTCAGTTGTAATTATTTTCAAATATTACCAAACAATCGCATCCTGCTGATACCACCATCAGGGAAAATTGAAAGCCTTACATGTGTAAATGGACCTTTGTTGGTCAACTCATTCTTAAATTCATGTTCAGCATCAGCTTTCAATTTTGATTGCGGTAAAATTGTTGTCCATTTCATTTCTGCAGAATTTAATTTATTTTCTTCTCCTAAAGTCATACGACACCCCTCCAATAAAAAACTATCGGGGTAGTTGCCTTTGAAGTGATGTGTATCAATCAATACGTTTTCAATCGCTCCCAAATGAGCCAACCTTACAATCACCCAATCACGATTATTGGGTGTGCGGTTGCGTTTCGTCTCCCATCCATCACCCATATTAATACCTCGTCCCGGCATAATTAAATTATCCATGTGGCTAAAAAACATGTCGTTGCAGAAAATTGATTTCGCTCCATGCACTGCTGCAGCCAGATCGAGGACTTCAGTGCTATTCACCTTTGACCAATCTTTAAAAACCTCGCCATAAACTTTTAGCCTTGCGACCCCGCCATCAGGATATATATTTAATCGAAGATGTGTATATATATTTTTATCGGCTATTTCAAAAAAATGCTGGCTCCCGGGCTGCAAAGCTGACTTAGACAATATTTCTGTCCATTTTACTTTATCAGACATCAAATCACCTGCTGATACATTTGAATCCACCATACATGCCTCAATGGAAGCAAAAGGCGGATGATTGCCCAGAAAATGATTCGTATCAATATCCACTCCATGTATCTTTCCCGAAACAGCCAGTTGAATGATACACCAGTCATGACCGGGAGTACGTTTCCTGCGCGATTCCCATCCATCCATCCACTTACCACGGTCGGTATATTTATCAGCAATAAAAATTCCACGACCGGGTTTAAGCAGGTTTTCCTTCTCTGCAAAAAAATCATCGCTGCAGGCAATTGCTTTTCCGCCGAGGCGTTCAGCAGCAAGATCGGTCATTGCAGTAAAATAAGGTTGCTCCATGAGATCGATAATTGATAATAGTTATTTGTTAATTGTTAATTGAAAAGTTAAGAATTTCAATCGATGTTTAATTATATTGGTATTTTTTCATCGCTTCATCGCTTCATCATATAATCACTTAATCACAATCTCCCCTTTGCTCAAATTTAGCAACTTTCCTTCATCATAAATTTTAATGCCATTGACATAAGTTTGCATTACCGTTCCATACAATTCAAGTCCTTCATAAGGGGTAATTTTATGACGATGCTGAATATTCTTTGCTTCCACTTTAAATTTCTTGTCCGGATTCCAACAAGTGATATCAGCATCAAATCCTTTTTTTATTTTTCCTTTTGATGAATCCAATTGCAAAAAATAAGCAGGATTGGCACTTAACCATTTTGAAGTTTGATCAACTTTTATACCTCTTGCTTTTGCAGCTGTCCAAGCCACTGGCAATGCAAACTGCAACCCGGCAATACCACCCCATGCTTTTTTAAAATTACCGGATTCAATTTCTTTCATTTCCGGAGGTGCCGGTGAATGATCTGTTGCAATAAAATCAATTGTTCCATCACGCAGCGCTTCCCATAGCTTTTCATTATTTTCCTTCTCGCGAATTGGAGGAGCACATTTATATCTTGTATCACCATCAGCTATATCCTCTGCATTAAAAAATAAATAATGCTGTCCGGTTTCCACGGTGAGTGGAAGTCCTTCTTTGCGCGCTGCCCTTATTTGTACCAATGAATCGGCTGAGGAAAGATGTACAATGTGTACATGACCCTCCGTCTCTCGACACAATTCGATCATCATAGCAATTGCATTGTCTTCCCAGCTGCATGGCCTAGATTTTAAATAGGCCTGGTAACTTGTTGGGTTTTCGTCCAGCAATATCATGTCTTCATGCCAATCATCCAGTTCACAATGCACCAACAATGGCTTATTGTATTTTCGGAGAATCAGTAATGCCTTTCGTAAATCTTCTTTTGATGCATTTGGGAATTCATCAATGCCTGAATGTGTTAAGAATGCTTTTAACCCAAGCACTCCCTTTTCAATCAATCCCTCCAACTCATTTGTGTTTCCGGGAATCACACCGCCCCAAAAGCCGCAATTAACATGTAAGTTATTTTTTGCCTCCTGCAATTTAAGCTCAAATTTTTTTGCTGAAGTAGTAACAGGAGAAGAATTTAGCGGCATGTCAACAAGCGTGGTGATGCCTCCTGCTGCTGCTGCCTTAGTCGCCGTATCAAAGCCTTCCCACTCCGTTCTTCCCGGTTCATTGATATGCACATGTGGGTCGATCACCCCCGGCATTACGATGTTATTCCCTGCATCTACAACAACGGTATCAATTGTATAATCAAGCGAAGTTAAAATGTCAGCAATCTTACCATCTTTCAGTAAAATCAATCCTGAAGAAAGTCCATCGGGTAGTAATAAATTATTTCCCTTAATTGCTAAGTCAATTCTCATATTATCAAAAACCAGGCTTTATCCCGCAAACAAAAATAGAAATCCATTTTAGATTTGTATTAACTATTTTTGATTCCCCGATTAACCTATGAACAGTTTATCATTCTGGACATTTATAAAGCGACAACTGGAACAAAAGGAACCAGTAATTTTATTACTCGTCCTTGAGAGTAAAGGAAGCAGTCCCGGCAGGCAGGGATTTAAGATGGCCGTGACAAAGCAGGAGATGATTGGCTACATCGGCGGTGGCATCATGGAACATAAGTTCGTGGAAATGGCGAGAGAAAAGCTAACTGAAACGGCTGTAGAATCACAGTTAAAGAAACAGTTTCACAGTAAATCAGCAGCAAGCAATCAAAGCGGTATGATTTGCTCCGGTGAACAAACAATCTTTTTATACCGGCTGAATGAAAGTGACCGTCAATCTATTGAAAAGTTAATTTCATCCATTTCACAATATCACAATGGAACTCTAACCATTACAAAAGCAGGCATTCAATTTTCAACTGTCATCCCTTCAACAGATATTAATTTTGAAATGTCTGCTGAAGAAAATTGGACATATATTGAAAAATCAGGCTATAAGAATCAACTACATATTATTGGAGGAGGACATTGCGCATTGGCATTGTCAAAAATCATGTCGGGAATGGATTTTAAAATTCATATATACGAGGACAGAAAGGAATTAAACACCTTTGAGTCGAACACTTTCGTGCAGAAAAAAATAATTGTAGCTGATTATGCTAATATAACTCCACATATTCCATCGGGAAAAAATCAATATGTAGTTATCATGACATTTGGTTACCGAACCGATGATATTGTTTTGCGTGCATTGATCGATCATGATTTCAAATACATTGGTGTATTGGGAAGTAAAGCAAAAATGGATCAGCTATTTGTAGAATGGAGTAATGACGGCATCAGCACCGATCGTTTAAAAAACATTAATGCACCTATTGGTATCCAGATAAAAAGTCAAACACCTGAAGAGATTGCAGTAAGTATTGCAGCCGAGCTGATCAAGGTGAAGAATGCCTAACACCTAACCAAGTCTTCTCAAATAAAATTGCACTTATAACTTGAACTTAGACTTACTTTTTCTCATCAATAGGTAATAAACAAAAAAGGATACAGCAAATCCTACAAACCAGGCATAATTATAAAGATGTGCAATCCAGGGCCAAACTGTTCCGATATCCATCAATTTTACTGTTGTTAAAAATCCGGGCACATTGGGAATAATTCCACACAACAATGCTGCAATAGCGGCCCTGTTGAAACCATTATTGAAAGTGTATGCTCCTGTTGATTTGTACAACTCTTGTACATTTAGTTTTTGCCTGCAGATAAAATAGTAATCAGCAATCATGATTCCGCCTATGGGTCCCAACAAGCTTGAATAAGCGATCAGCCATGTAAATATATATCCGTTAGGATCGGCGATTAGTTTCCATGGAAAAATTATTATGCCAATTACACCGGTGATATATCCACCTGTCTTGAAATTTATCCTCGAGGGCGACAGGTTGGAAAAATCATTTGCAGGGCTCACAATATTGGCAGCAATGTTTGTTGCTAATGTTGAAACAGCAACACAAATCATGGCAATGCTGACCAATAATTTGCTTTCGAATTTTGAAGCAAGAACCAATGGATCCCAAATGGTATTTCCATATATAATAACGGTTGCTGATGTTACCACAACACCAATGAAAGAAAACATAGTCATCGACGTAGGCAGTCCTATTGCTTGTCCTGTAATTTGTGCACGTTGACTTTTTGCATATCGGGTGAAGTCAGGAATATTTAGTGAAAGCGTGGCCCAGTAGCCAACCATTCCTGTTAGTCCCGGAAAAAAATAATTCCAGAATTCTGTATTGCTATGAAATTTCGATGGTTGCGAAAGAATGGGACCAAGGCCATGAACGGCTGATATAGCCCAATACAATAATGCAATCGCTGCAAGCGGGAGGAATATGGCTTTGAATACAAGTAATCTTTTTATACTCTCTACCCCTAAATAAACAACAAACATATTAAGCAGCCAGAATAGAAAAAAAGTAATGGCAGGGCCTGTCTGCAAACCGAATGATTCAGGAAATATTTGCGGTAATGTTTCAATTGACGGAACCCACAACTTGAACATGAGGTACATTGCATAGCCGCCGATCCATGTTTGAATACCAAACCATCCACATGCGACAATTGCCCTGAGTATGGCAGGAATATTTGCACCCCGCACACCAAAACTGGAGCG
>JANOXC010000010.1:0-55407 GCA_031418215.1 Bacteroidota bacterium | reverse complement strand
GTATTCCTTTGAAAAAATAGCCAGAATTCCAGTATTGGCTCCAACTAGTGAATCAATTTTATGAGGCAGGAATTCAAAATTACTTCCTACCTCTTCTTCTGAAAAATACTCTTCAATATAATTTAGTGAGAAAAGAATAATCGTATCATTTTTACCTCCCAACTGCTTCCAATTGGTAATCTTCTGATCATATATATCTTTTATTTCTGTAGCACTTAGATGCTTCACAGGGTTCACACTATTTACGACGATCACACTTTCACCCTCTAATGGTGATTCGTTAAACAGACCTCCGGCCTCCTTGAAGAGAAATACAATAATGAGCAATACCGTCAGTGTGGTGACGGTACTGCTGGCCATTAAGATGGCTTCAATTATTTTCTCAAAAAGTTTTTTTAACACAAAAGGGATCGTTAATTACTCTTAAAGGAGCTTGTAAAAATAGCTATTTCTTCAATGGCACATAACCTACAGCATTTACAATTTGCTGACCTTTTTCTGATAAAATATAATCAACAAATGGTTTTACCTTTGACTCCTTGCTGTTATCATAATAAAAGTAAAGTGGGCGTGCAATAGGATAAGTACCCTCTTGAGCAGCCATGATGGAGGGAATGACGTATGTTTTGCCCTGATTATAAGAAACAGCGATTGGCTTAACTTCCTTCGTTTCATATGCAAGACCAACATATCCGATGGCACCCTTTGTCTTAGCTACAGATTCAACAATTGCACCCGTTGCAGGCATATTCAAAACAGAAGTAGCGTAATTCTTTTTATCCATCACATGCTCCTTGAAAAAATCATAAGTGCCGGAACTGGACTCTCTAGCATATACAACGATTTTCATATCAGCTCCGCCAACTTTCTTCCAATTGGTAATGTCGCCGGTAAAAATTTTCTCTAATTGCTCCCTGGTAAGTTTATCCACTTTGTTTCCAGAATTAACGATTACAGCAAGAGCATCGTTGGCAATAATTACTTTCTTGCTAACAATGCCTTTCTTTTTATAATCGATTTTCTCCTCGGCTTTTAATGCCCTTGATGACATTGCAATATCAGTTGTACCATCTTTTAAGGAAGTAATACCTACACCGGATCCACCGCCTGTAACAGTTATTTCAGCTTCTTGATGTTCTTTCAAATATTCTTCTGCTTCCATCTGTGCCAGTGGTAAAACAGTGTCGCTTCCTTTTATTGAAACGCTTACTTTTTGCTTAACATTAGTATGCGATGCTGTGGTTTGAACTGTTGAATTAGGTTTTCCTCCACAAGAAACAAGAAAGAAGATAGCAAATAAATTAACTATTGTTTTCATTTTGCTGTTATTAGTTTTTTATGCCTTAAGACTTGAAATAATATACCCCTGTTAATTACAAAATTAACAGGGGCATATTAACAAAACATTATTTTAAGTTTACGTAACCTACTTTTTCTACAGTAGCCTGTCCTTCATCTGATAAAATATAATTGATAAACGGCATAACAGACTTTTCTACTTTTGGGTTATAGTAAAAAAAGAGTGGTCTTACAATCGGGTAAGATTTGTTTTTCGCATTTGCCAATGTCGGTTTCACGAATGTTTTTCCTTTATCATAAGAAACTCCCAAGGTTTTCACATCCTTTTCAACATAGGCCAAACCAACATATCCTATGGCCCCTTTTGTTTTTGCAATAGACTCAATAATCGCACCTGTAGCAGGCATATTCAAACAACTTGAAGCATAGTTTTTCCTGTTTAATACATGCTCCTTGAAGAATTCATAAGTTCCGGAAGAAGTTTCACGTGCTAACCTAACAATTTTCGCATCTTCCCCACCAACTTCTTTCCAATTGTCGATTTTACCTGTGAAAATACCCTCAATTTGCTCCCTGGTAAGTTGGCTGACAGGGTTGCCGGGATTTACGATAACAGCCAATGCATCTTGAGCTATTATTACTTCTTTAAATGCTTTTCCAGCATCACTTATTTTCAATCTTTCATCCATTTTTATTTTACGTGATGACATGGCAATATCAGTTGTTCCGTCGATTAAAGCAGCGATACCGACACCACTTCCTCCCCCTACGACTGTAATGCCGGCACCGGCATTTGCTTTCATATAATTTTCAGCTTCTTTTTGCGATAAAGGAAGAACAGTATCAGATCCCTTGACCACAATTCTTTTTTGAGCGACCATGTTAAAACTGATTCCCACTAATATTACTATAATCAAGGATATATTATTTTTTTTCATTTTTTATTTTTTTATTTATTATATATATTGAATAAATGATTCAATGAATTAAAACCTTACTTGCAAACGAATAGTTAACACATTGTCCGCCAGATCACCATTATCGGCTGCTACGTTTTTAGTTGTTTCATTTTTAACAATTTCGTAATATGCTGATAATTTAAGATTAGCATCCCAACGGTAAGCAAGTCCAAAACCCCATGTATCATATTTAATATCAGCGGCACTAAAAGCTTTGTTAGATGAAGCAACACTTTTACCAATGTCATCACCTGAAACTTTTGTATTGGGATCATACCAGTCGTATTTAACAACGAGTTGCACCGGAGTTTGTAAAATGTTTTGTACAAAGTAAAAATAGGCACCATTAAATGGTCTTTTGTAAATGTCGGCATTATTGGCTGCATTTGGACTGGCAGTGGCTGCTGCTGCCGACAGTGTTGATGTAGGAGTAAATCCAGGTTGGTCACCCTGAATATATTCACCTCGTATTGTGGTAATACCAGGCTTCCAGTCAACGCTTAATTGCGCATCGAATCCAATGTATTCGCGAATTGCCTCTTTACGGTTTCCTATTGAGACTCCGTAAAAATCAGATTTACTGTTCTCTTTAACAAATCCATTTACGCCATTAACATCCACTCCAACAGCATAAACATTAACAGTATCAATTCTGAAACCGCCGTAATAATAAGAAGCTCCAAGTGCATATTTAATTTTTTCAGAAGGAGTGCTTCTTGTTATGGATAAATGTCCGATAAAATCTTTGAATTTATCAAATTCAGATCCGTCTACTCCCGGTCCCCGAGTTCCTCCTCCGTTAAACATTCCGGCATCCAACTTAATCCAATTGTAAAGTGAAGTCTTTGGTCCTTGAATGGTTAACATTGCGCCTAAGTCTCTTTCGCCGGGGAATATTATCTGCGACATTCTTCCACGCTCAGGTGTTTCTCGCATGCTGGATGAATAAGGAATTTCAAAACCAAATGGCCGGTTCTGCTTACCGGCTGTAATCGAGAACCATCCAATCCAGGGATCAGTTAATTTTGCAAAGACATCAATTATTAACAAGCCTTTTTCCGTTACATCGAAACCTAAAACATAGGATGAGGTTACAATTCCTTTTTGATTTGCCAAAGCATCATATTGAAACTTAACCCGTCCTCGTCTGATCGAAAATCGCTTATCAGTACCTGAAGGAAAAGATCCTGAACTAAATGAAGTGATACCAAATGAATCAGCGTATTGAAACTGAGCATGAATGTAACCGCTAATCTTTAATCTTTTAAAGGCCTCAATATCAGAGTACATCTTAACAATTGTGCTTTGCGTGGTATCCTGATTTTCCTCTAATTGCGCCATAACAGGTTGAGTAATAGCAAAAATGGACAATGTAAGTGCTGAAAATAAATGTTTTATCATGCTTGAATTGTTTTTTTCCCGCTGCAAATAGATTAAGGAATTGTTATGTTTACCTTACTTCAATGTTAAGCTAATGTTAAGTGTCAACATTACAATTTTATCCAAGCAATTCATTTTAAGCCTTTTAAACAAAAAAAATCGCCTGCACATCTGCGCAGGCGATAAAAAAGGGGAAAAAACTTTTACTAATAAATTACTTGTAAGAAGCGTTTTGGGGATCGAAGTTCGCCCAACCACTAGTCCAGTTGTTCGTTCCGAAGGCGCCACGGTAAGTTACCACATCAAATCCTGTTAAACCTGTAAAATCCGCTTCAATTAACAAGGGTGAGGTGCTTTGCGGTAGAAAATTGGGATTGGTTAAGTTAAAAGGATCATTCAACATTAATGATGAGTTTTCTGTATAAATGGTGTTGCTATTTGCTGTCATCCAATCATTCATGATTAACGTACCCGTTGCTGCTGCAAGAACAGATGAGTTTGTGCAACCAGAAATAACATTGTGTTTGAATTGCAATTCATTATTTAAAGCATTGGTTTCTGTACCGGCACCATCAACAGTAACTCCATCAGGATAACCTGCTATTACTGAATTGTAAACAGACTCTTTTGTATTACGACGCAAATGAGCACCACGCTTAAAATTAACATCAATTGAAGTACTTGCCTCGGCCTTTGGCCCAAACAAACTTACATTGGAAAATTGTGCTGAAGTATAAGGAGATAATGAAGATGCATTGGCATCATTATCAGATTCAAAACCGTTCGATCCGCTAACATCGGCAATATTCGGGCTGCGCAATCCCACAGCAAACTGTACTTTTCCGCTAAAACCAAAGTCTGTATCAAAGTCATCATCAACACCTTTAAACGCTATTAAGTGTTTTGCATTTACATTACCACCAAACCACTCATAAGAATCATCGCCACTGTAAGAAACCTGCACATAATCAATCTCCGTTCCACTACCAACACCACCAAGTGTTAAACCATTTATTTCCTTATTAGGTTGTAAAGCGATGCCTCCAAATTCAATACGTACATATTTTAGTTTACCTGAATTATCCAATGGATCAATTCCGCCATAAACAAATTCGGCACCGATTGCACCACCTTCTAATAGCACATCTGTTCCCTGGTTAACAGGAGCTTTACCCATTATCACTACACCACCCCAATCACCGGAAGAACGAGAACCGGCAGCTTCATTTGAAGTAAAAACGATTGGGCTTGCAGCAGTACCAACAGCATTCAATTTAGAACCACGCTTTATGACTAAGGTTCCTTTTGTTGCCTTATCTCCTTTAACAATCGTCCCAGCTTGAATGGTTAGGGTTGAATTGTTTGCTACATAAAAATAACCTTTCAACAAATAGATGGTATCCTTATGAAATGTACGATCTGTAGTCATACTATCCTGAACATTCACGACAGGTTTTGTTGTTGATCCTGATGGAGCAGGAGTAGCAGCCTCTTCATTGTCATCTTTGTTGCAAGCGATTAAGCTGAATGCAGTAGCAAAGGCAATTAACATTAATTTTGAATAGTTTTTTGTTTTCATTTTCATATTATTTTTCTCTTGTTTTTCCAGTGCAAGGATATTTCCTTTATATAAAATTAATCTTAACCCAATCTGAAATAATTGTTAATTCCTTGTTGTTGTATTTAACAACTAAAGAGGTTAGTATCTTACAATCACTCCGAAAGTATAATAGCTTCCGGGCTTATAACCCTGATTCATTTCACCTTCTCCATCAAACTTTCCATTATTATTATTGTCTTGTGAATATTTGATCGGCTGATTTAAGATGTCTTTAACCCCAAATTTCAATTCCAGGTGTTTTCCAATCTGCTTAGAAGCAGAGAAGTCAATCAGATTTCTTGGCAGCTCATAAATATCAGGTAATCCCTGACCTCCTATCGAAAACAATCGCTTGCCGAATACATTATACATGATATTGAACTGCCAATTGGACCCATAGTCATTATAAAACAACCCTGCATTTACCATATAGGGCGATTGACCCATCATTGGACGTTCACTGTTTTCGTTTCCTTTCACATCGCCTAGGTCCACCGTACTTTTAATCAATGAGGCATTTAAGTTAACAGACAACTTACTGAAAAACCCCGTTTTAAACAATTTTGCAAATGACTTGCGGAGTTCAACTTCAACCCCTGTGCTGGTAGATGCTATAGCGTTGTCAAAATAAAAGTTGAGCGTTCCGCCGCCGGAACCGGGTTGTGTATATCTTTCAATAGGGTCAGTAAATTTTTTGTAGAACACCCCTGCGGAAATTAATTCGCCATCATCAGGGTATAACTCCCACCTAACTTCTGCATTATTAATGGTAGCAACTTTCAGGTTGGTATTTCCCTGCAATGAAAAATTATATATAAAGTCATAATAGCTGAAGTATTCGATTTCCCGAAACTCAGGTCGATTTAAAGACTGAAAAAAAGCAGCCCTTAACATAGACTTTTTTGTTACTTCATAATTAAGCGTAGCCGAGCCTAATAATTTATCGGCCGTTACATTTGTTTGAAAAGGTTTCATTAATAAATCAGCAGTGTTTTGCTGTTGAATACTGCTTTCAAAACGAAGTCCGCCTGATAAAGATAATTGCTTTGTTAATGGTAATGACAAACCTGTATAGGCAGCTCTTACTTCACTGAAATTATCATAGTTGTCGTAAGGATTTGTACCTTCCTCCAATTTGAATCCTGTTGTGGTATTAATGTTTGCAGGTGATAGTGCAATATTGACCGGCAAAGAAAGCAAAGCAGTATTGAAATTATCGATGTTTGCTTTTTTGTAAGACATCCACCTTGCTGCAAATTCTCTGGTCTTATTTTCATAAAACACGCCTGCTTTTAACTTAGGCATCCAGTTTCCATGATTGAAACTAAGTTGTTGAACAAGGTTTACGGCTCCGGAAAATCCTTTTTCATGTAACTCAGAATAAAATTTACCAAGACTTTCCAATGAAGCGGAAGGTGGAACAACTAAATAAAATGCAGCGGTATCGGCAGCATTAATATCCCGAACCGTTTGAACACGACGAAAATCAGGTTCGATGGTATTTCCGAGGTTAGCGCTTGCCAACCATTCAATTTTTGTGTTCCCTTGATTCAAATCATGCGTTCCTGACAATTGGCCCGAATAAATGGTACGTTGGTTATACCGTGAGCCATAATTCCTGAAATGACTGCCGGCATCATAACTGTCTCCCTCTCTAATTAGAGACTGGTTAACCCCTGACTGATTGAAGAAATTATAAAATTTAAGAGTAGTTTTATCACTGATTTGAAATGACCAATTGCTTATTATTCCAAGATTAACCTTTTGTGCACTTAACGTATCATTATATATATAGCTAGAGGACGCCTTTCCGGTGTTTTCATCATAAGATTCATAATTGGTCAACGAACGAAATCTGGATTCTCGTACATTGGTATAAGAAATACTGTTCATACAACCTGCCTTAATTTTTCCAATGGGAAATGACCTGGCTAAAAGAAAGTTTAATCGATGGTCGGGAGATGCTGTTGTTTGATCAGGCAACCAGTCATTTTGAAGAGATTTTCCATATTCGGCCAAAGGTTCTCCCGTAATATTATTGAGTGATGTGGGGAAATAATTAGGAAGTGCACGTTCACCGCCGTCCATACCTATCCAATCATACTTCCCGGAAGGGGCCTTGTAAAATGTATTAAATGTTGTGCCCTGACGAAAGGATATGGAATACCCGGCCTGCGTTATGTTTTCATCAGGGATGTTCTTTGTGTAAACTTTTATAACTCCTCCGGCAAAATCACCGGGAAGTTCCGGTGCACCTGTCTTATATATAACGATCCTGTCAAGCAATGCTGAGGGCAGCAAGTCAAATGAAAAGGCCTTTTTATCCGGCTCAACACTTGGGGCGATGGCATCATTCAATAAAACAACATTATATCGTTCACCCAAACCACGAACCATTACAAAACGATCTTCAATAATTGAAATCCCAGGTATTCTCCTTATTACGTCGGTAGCTGATCGATCCTGCGTTTTCGAAATTTGCTGACTTGAAACACCATTGGTAATTTGTTCAGCACCACGCATCTCAGCCAGCACTGCATTTTCTGTATTGGTAATCTTTGTCGCAGTAATATTAGCGCCAACCAGTTCTTTAGCATTCAGCTTTAATTTCCTGCTAATAGTTGTTACTTCATTTCCTTTTACAATTACGCCCGAAATAATTTCCTCCTGGTAGCCTACATAAGTAATTTTCAAGCTATAAACACCCGGTTTGACCCTTTCGATTACATAGTTACCATCAAGGTCAGAAGAAGCTCCTGAAGTAGTTCCTTCCAATAAAACAGTTGCGCCAATTAATGACTCGCCATTTTCATTGTCAGTCAACGATCCTTTAATTGTTCCAAATTGAGCATTTACATTTAAGGATGACAGTAAAAAAAATGCCGGCATCCATAACAAAATGAAGTTTTTCATGATAATAACTTTTTTTTTCGTTGCGAAAGAACCATTGAAAAGCTATTGAAATATTAATTTCACTTTATTAAATTGTTAACCATCAGGTGTGTTATTAAAAAAACCGAAGCAATACTTTGATTTTATGCAAATATTTGAAGTTCTAACATCACTCATATTAAGTTAATGTTAAATTATTAGTGGATTGCTAAAAAGCTAATGCTAACAAGTTACATTTACATAAGATTAATTAAGCCGCATGACTCTTCCTATCAAAACCTGGAGTTCCCCAAACGATTCAGAACAAAAATTTTTGGCAGCCGTTCTAGCTTATGGACTTTCAAAAAAATTAAACCGCAGGAGTTTTGAGGCTGTCAATGAATCACATATTGATATTTTTGATTTTGAAAGTGATATTGCTGATGTTGTTGTTTACGACATTAACAATTATTACAAACCGGCTTTAATTGTTGAGTTTTGCCGTGAAGAAGAAATTCAGTCTACACTTAGGACAGTTGAAATTATTGCGGAAATATATGGGGTAAAAGAATCATTTGTATATAATACTACATCCGGAGTTTGGTATAAAATTTCATCAAAAACAGTTGCCTTCACCTCTGACAGTACCCTTTTCAGGCTTGCTCTCCAGCAATTAGTTTCGCATAGTCTTGAAAATTATTTTTAATGCAAATTCCTTTATCTTTGCTACATTAAGATAATATTAAGCATTAAGAAAATGTTAAGGCTTCTTAATACTGCTCAAAATATTACCAAGCAGCCATTTTAAATAATAAATGCATATAATTTAATTTAAATAAATCTCATGGAAAAATCTAAACGCAAAGAACTTGAAGCTGAATTAAGGCTTGTAATGTTACAGGTTTTAAGAAAAATAAATGTCAGTTCCGCTATTAAATCTGAAAAACTAGTAAAAGATTCAGCTAAAGACATTGCTAAGAAATTTGGCAAATCATTGAATGTTGCTAAAAAGAAGTTGGCTATCGCAAAACCACTTGCTTTTAAAACGGCGCCGGCAAAGAAAAAGGCTAAAAAGGTTGTTAAAAAGAAGCAGTAATAATCTACCTTGATTGAAGGTCATCGTTATTTTTTTTTTAAATAATTCAGGATTAAGCAACCGATTAGTGTGAGTAAGGAGAAATTTTTATTGATTAACCGTGACCTGAGTTGGCTATCATTCAATGATCGCGTATTACAAGAAGCAGCCGACTCAAATGTTCCATTATTAGAAAGATTAAAATTCCTCGGAATTAACTCTAGTAATCGTGATGAGTTTTTCAGGGTCAGGGTGGCTACTATTAAGAGAATTAAAAAGATTGGAGGGTCAAGAGCCAAAGTAATGCTTGGAGGATTTGATCCTGATGTTGTGTTAAGGCAAATTCAACAACATACTTTTAAAGAGCAAGAACAATTTGATCAGATATTTAATACAATCTTAAAAGAACTTGCGCTTAAGGGTGTATTTATCATCAACGAAAAACAACTTTCTGCTGACCAGGGTGCTATTGTTAAAAGTTATTTTCAGGAACAGGTATTAAGAAATTTGGTGCCGATCATGCTGGACAACACACCTAAATTTCCTTACCTAAAGGACAGAAGCATCTATTTTTTCGTTGCAATGACTACTAAAGACAAGCCGCAGAAAATTCGTCATGCACTTGTTGAAATACCAACAGATACCGTATCGAGATTTTTTGTTCTCCCGAAAGAAAATAAATATATCATTTTATTAGATGATATAATCCGATATTGCCTTGATGACATCTTCTTCAATTTTGAGTATGACAGTATCCAGGCTTATACAATTAAAATTACACGCGATGCGGAATTGGATATTGAACAAGATGTAACTAAAAGTCTTGTGAAAAAAGTAGCTGAAAGCATTAAACGTAGAAAAACAGGAACACCGGTACGATTGACTTATGATGAATCAATGCCCGCAGAATTACTTACTTTCATATTGAAACGGATTAAATTCAGCAAAGAAGATCACCCTGTTCCAGGCGGACGCTATCACAATTTTATTGATTTCATCAGATTTCCTTCGCTAAACAAACCTGAATTAAAATATAAACTTCCTCCCTCTTTATCACATAAGGAATTACTTCCCAAAACAAGTTTATTAAATTTTATAAAGCAGAAAGATGTATTGCTTTCTTTTCCTTATCACAGTTATCACTATATAATCGATGTACTCAGAGAGGCTTCTGTTGATCCAAAAGTAAAATCAATTCAGATTACATTATACAGGCTGGGGAAAAATTCTCATATTGTAAATACACTTTTGAATGCAGTAAAAAATGGAAAAGCAGTAACAGTGGTGATTGAGTTACAGGCCCGTTTTGATGAAGAAGCCAATATCCGCTGGGCCAACAAACTCAATGAAGAAGGAGCCAAGGTAATTCATGGAGTTCCCGGTTTGAAGGCGCATTCTAAACTTTTTCTGATTACCCGAATAGAGAAGGGAAAAGAAGTTCATTATGCTCATATCGGAACAGGAAATTTTAACGAAGACACAGCAAAATTATATTGTGATCACAGTTTGCTAACTGCTGACAAACGACTTGCAGAAGAGGTAATGAGGGTATTTCATTTTTATAACGACAATTACAAGCCGGGCAGATACAAACATCTTTTGGTTTCTCCTTTTTTCATGCGCAAAAAATTTATCCAGTTAATCAATAAAGAAATTGAAAACGCAAAAAACGGACTTGATGCTTGGATTTTTTTAAAAATGAACAGCCTTACGGATGCAGAAATGATACAGAAACTTTATGATGCCAGTAAAGCAGGGGTTAAAATCAGGATGATTGTAAGAAGCATCTGCGCCCTTATACCGGGAGTTAAGAATACTAGTGAAAACATAGAAATCATCAGCATTGTTGACAAATATCTTGAACATTCAAGGGTGTTTGCATTTTGTAATGATGCCGATAATAAACTATATATTTCATCCGGCGACTGGATGAGCAGAAACCTGGATTTCCGCTCTGAAGTTGCCGCCCCCATTTATAATAAAGATATTCAGCAACAACTGCTTCAAATTTTAGAAATCCAATGGTCTGACAATGTCAAAGCAAGAATAATCAGCGCTGATAAAACAAATTATTACCGCCTAACCGACTCCAAACAAAAGCACCGTTCACAAGATGACATCTATACTTTTCTTTCCTGAAAACTCTTTTATATATTCGCAGATGAATAATCATACATGCGATTTGCTTCGATAGATATTGGTTCAAATGCCGTGAGGCTATTATTATGCAACGTTTTTGAAACAAGTGGTGAGCCTATTTTCAAAAAAGCTGAGCTGGTGCGTATGCCTTTAAGATTGGGAGAAGATGCCTTCCGCTTTAAGAAAATCACGGAAAGAAAATCGGAACAATTGTTAAAAATAATGAAAGCATTCAAGTTGCTGATTGAAGCTTTTGAAGTAATCGATTACAAAGCTTGTGCAACTTCTGCAATGCGGGAAGCAGAAAACAGTGCCGATATTATTGAAAAGATCAATAAACATACAGGAATTGCCATTGAACTGATTGATGGCAAAACAGAAGCACAAATAATTTACAGCAACCACGTTGCAGAGCATTTGTCGCCTGACCAATCCTATTTATACATTGATGTTGGTGGCGGTAGCACGGAGTTGACATTATTCTCCAACAATCACGTCATCCATTCTCAATCATTTAATGTGGGTACCATTCGTTTGCTACAAGAACAGGTCAGCAAAGAAACCTGGTTGTCTTTCAAGGAATGGATCAGGGAAAAAACGGCAGGGCATACGCCTTTGACAGCCATTGGTTCAGGTGGAAACATCAACAAGATCATAAAAATGGCTGGAAGGAAGGAAGGTAGACCAATCAGTTTTGAGCGACTTAAGGAGATGAGTGAATACCTGCAAGCTTTCACCTATGAAGAAAGAATCACACAATTGGGACTTAATCCCGACAGGGCTGATGTAATTATTCCTGCGGCAAAAATATTCATCACCATATTAAAAACAGCAGGCATTGAACAAATGCTTGTTCCACAAGTTGGCTTGTCGGACGGCATCATTCACTTGCTTTACGAAAAGCACCGTCGCATGCCTGAAATTTTTCCGTGAACTGCTAAGGCGTTATAATTTAAATTGCAACACCTTTTCAAACTTCGTTGTTTCCATAGCATTGATCAACACTTCTTCTTCAACCTTTCCCAATTTAGGATGACGAACTGCAACTTTGTATGCCCCTGTGGGTAAAGCCACATCATACTTTCCGGAAAAATCATTTACATCTCCTTTGTAAAGCAAAGTACCGGTTGCAGCATCATTGATTGTTACAATTCCACCCTATGCAGGTGTATTTGAAGGGCTGAGCACTCGCAATGACAACAAGCAAAGTTTGTTGGAAGAAATAGGTTCTTTTAATGTTACTTTATATAAATCCTGCTCGCCATAACCACTGTCTCGCACCTGTGCAACATAAATAGTTTTTCCGTCAACACCAATTGCAATTCCGACATCATCATAAGTGGTGTTTAAAGGATAACCGATATTTTCCGGCTTGCTAAACCCTTCCTTAGGATCATTCATCTGGACTTTATAGATATCATAACCACCCATACCCTTAAAGCCCTTAGAACTGAAGAAAAGCGTTTTGCCGTCTAACCACATATAGGGACAATCCTCGTCTTCTTTTGTATTAATATTATCACCCATCCGCTCAGGCTTTGTCCAACCAGTTTGTTCTGTACGCGTACAACGATAAATATCTTTTCCTGTTTTGCTTCCTTCGGCTTCGGCAGCAAAATAAAGTGTTAAGCCATCAGGAGAAAGACAAGCACCTGATTCAAGAGCACGTGTAACAAATTCCTTTCCCATGGAAACAGATTTTGTCCATTGTTTGCCCTTTAATTCAGAAATATACAAATCACCCTGTACATCGCCTTCCATATATATAATCATATAGTTGCCGTTCATGTTAATTGATAGACACTCTTCGTATAATGGGGTATTGATATTTGCACCAATATTTTTAGCCTTGGTTCTTAAGGTATCATTTTGTGTGAAAAAATAAATATCTGCGGGAATATCACCAAGATCATCTGTCAGTCCACCTGTATTCCCTTTGCGGCAAGAAGAAAAATATACAATTGAATCATTTGCACCTATAATAGGTTTGTAGTCGGAAGTAGGCGAGTTAATTGTCCTGCCAAGATTTTCGAATATAGCGTCCAATGGTTTTTCAGTCAACTCCTTTGCAATATGACTCCAATCAATCCATTGATCTATTTTCAGTTTTGGGTCAACAGAACCTTTTTTTGCAACACGATATTTTTCAAATGTCTCCATGGCTTTGTCAAAATAATTACCATAATGATAGGCCTTTGCAAGTTCAAACAAAACGTCTTTGGGGATATCCTTACTATTCGCATTAGCAACATACTCAAGCAATGGAATTGCTTTTTTCTTATCAATATTTGTATTGAGATAGCAAAGGGCCAGTTTAAAATTATAATCCACATCATTCGGATTTGTCACCACCAATCTTTCATAAATTGTTTTTGCCATCCTGTAATTTTCCGTTCTAAAATAGGATGATGCCTCTTTTTTCTGATCAGAAACCTCCTCCTTTGAAAATGGTTTTATTGGCGGCTCTTTTTTTTGTGCACTCGCAGCCAGGTTTAACAATAAAAAAACAAGTAATGAAATCCCGATTTTGCCTCTCATACCAACATATTTTTTTGCAAATGCAAAGTAAGACAATTTTGCGGCAAGATTGATAAATGTTGAAAAATCAAATAGGAGGAGATCATGCTCATCCGCTTACTTTTCGGCCCTTCCACTCGTTTTCGCCACCTAATTCATACAAAATCAGCCATAAATAATAGAATGGATAAAACAGCTCCATAAGTAGAAAGTCCAGCAAGGATAATTTAACAGAAAAAAATCTTGCGCCTTTCGCTAGAAAGATAAAGTCAATTATGCCCTTCAAAAGAAAAACTGATACTGTAAAAAGCGGGCTACAATAACCAAAATAAATTCCGGCTAATGAAAAAAGCAAACTCAGGTTTGCCAGCATGATGATGATACCAATAAATGCCACGTATTTATTTTGATAGTGCCTTACCTTGCTACCCCATCGGTGTCTTTGCCGGATAAACTCACGCGCGCTTCCTATCGGATGGGTATACACAATTGCATTTTTATTAATGAAGGAGTGAACACCCTTTGGGAATTTCTTTTTCATTTTGAACATCAGAAAAACATCATCCCCGGAAATTATTGTTTCATTATTTTCATATCCGTTCACATCAAGGAAAGCCTGCCTTTTAAAAGCAAGGTTTGCTCCACTGCACAAAATCGGATAGGCAGTACCGACTGCTGCAAGACCAGCCGTTTGCAAAGCCAGGTAATCCAGTTGCTGAAAACGCTCCAAAAAAGTCTCCGGATTTTCAAGCATCACCGGAGAAATGATCATTACCGGGTGGAATTTCATATAGTAAGCCGCCAGCTCAGTCAACCAGCTGTCACTCCTCCAACAGTCTGCATCAGTAGTCACAATCAACTCTCCCTTTGCAAGGGAAACGCCGGCGGAGATGGCCATTTTCTTTGAGGCGGACACCGACAATGAAGCAGGAACAATATTCAAGAGCGGATATTCCTTTATATATAAATACACCTTTTCCATGGTTCCATCATTTGAATGATCATTCACAATAATTATTTCAAACCTGTCAGCCTGATAACGCTGTCTGTTCAAATAATCAAGCATTGTCGTGATTGTCTGTTCCTCATTGCGCACCGGTACAATTACAGATATGAAAGGATGTTCATCAGTATTTCCTGAAATAGCAGAACCAACTTCTTTCCATGCAAGATGGTAATTCAGCAAAATCACAAAATACATTAAATAAATTCCAACAATTACTGCCTCTATCACTAAGCTCATTTTGCACGTTTGAAATATAGCATACCAAATGCACCAACAACTGCAGGTGATGCAATGTTGATCAGCCAAAGTAAGGTTGACGCCAACAATACGCCTGATGTATCATTGGTGAATTTTGAGAAAACAAAAATGCAGATCGATCCCCGAATCCCAATTTCACTCAAAGCAAATGAAGGGATAATTGTAATGAACAAAAATGAAATCATTACCAGGTTTAATATAAGTATCAAAGACAAATGAACATCAAAAGTTTCTACTAACAGGCAAAACTGAAAAGAAAAGATCAAATAACGAAGCAGTGATAAAACATATATTTTGAATATGAATAAAGGTGAAAGCTCAGCCACATCAACTACCCTGGCGGCCAATTTCTGAAGCCACCTGTTCTCTGCAATCAAGTGCCAGTATTTTTTAAAATTAAACAGTAAATAATGGAGGCATAAAATGATAAAAAATATTATTACTGCATATGCGATAATGGCATTTCCTGATAAATCAAACAATTGCCCAGCCAGGTATAATAGGGAAATGCATCCGGCAGTTATTGTAATCAATACTTGCGCTATACTACCAACAAAAGAAAACACTGCACCTTCTACTCTTAACTTTGGAGGCAGGTGCAAAATGCGCCCTGCAAAATCGCCACTTCTATTAGGTGTAAAAATGCTGAATGCAAGACCGGTTAGCACTGCCCGACCTGCTTCCCACATCGATTGCTTATAATAAAAAGAGGTCAGGTATTTCCATTTCAGGGTTTCTGCAATCCAGTTCAACAACATAAGACCAACAACAACTAATATATATAATCTGGTATTATAATCTGAGAAATATGCTTTCCTAAGAAACAAAAGATTTTGAAAGACATCCTTTTGTTTTATGTGAAAAAAAATGAAATAAAATGAAAGCAGCATCAACGACAGCTTCAATAATACCCAGGCCGGCTTATTTATTTTCAGCATCGTTTTTTTCTCATTCAGTCGTTTTCCGGGAAATGATATTGGTAATTCGTTTTAATCAATACAAATGAAGGAAATAATAAGATAAGGCGCAGGTTCGCCCGGCTTTAATACATTTGTTGCATCATGACTGACAGAATTATACTTGGAATTGATCCCGGCTCCAATATTACAGGATATGGGGTATTACATATCAAGAAATCCCAATTATTACTAGTTTCCGCAGGCGTATTTGACAACTCCAAAGAAGATGATCATTTTATTAAGCTCCGTTCCATTTTCAACTGTGTATTAAATCTTATTGATGAATATCAACCGGATGAACTGGCAATTGAAGAACCTTTTTATGGCAAGAATATTCAATCAATGTTAAAACTGGGCAGGGCTCAGGGTGTGGCTATTGCAGCAGCATTATATCGAAACATGCCTGTTACAGGTTATTCACCAAGGAAAATTAAACAGTCGATTACCGGCAAAGGAAATGCTTCAAAGGAGCAGGTAGCAGCGATGCTTCAACGCATTTTGAATTTCGAAAATGAAATTAAATACCTGGATGCTTCAGACGCCCTCGCTGTTGCTGTTTGTCATCATTTTCAAAATGGGAAAGCAAAGGATAATACGACTTCTTACTCAGGATGGAAATCATTTTTACAGCAAAACCCCGGGAGGATTAACTAAAAGCTGCCTTAATTTTTTTTGCAGTTGCCTCCAATTGTTCATTGGAAGGATTGAGTTTTGACTTACTGAAATTAATATCATTCATCACATTTAATGGAACCAGGTGAATGTGTGCATGAGGCACTTCCAAACCAATTACAGCAACACCAATCCTTTTACAAGGAATCGCTGCCTTCACCGCTTTTGAGACGCGCTTTGCAAAAGACATCAAACCAACGTACTTGTCCTCGTCCAAATCAAACAAATAATCTACTTCCTTTTTTGGTATCACCAGGGTATGCCCCTCTACTAAGGGATTGACATCAAGAAAAGCCATGAAATCATCATCCTCTGCAATTTTAAAACAGGGTATTTCACCTGCTACAATCCTGCTGAAAATACTTGCCATTATCTCGTGATATCGAGAATTTCAAAATTTAACAGCCCACCGGGTGTCGTCACTTCACTAACCTCTCCTACTTTTTTGCCAAGCAATCCTTTTCCGATTGGTGAACTGACTGATATTTTTCCAATTTTTAAATCTGCTTCACTTTCTGCTACAAGCGTATAAGTAACTTCCTGATTATTTTTCTTATTCCGTATACGCACCTTTGATAAAATAGAAACCTTTGACAAATCCAATTTGGATTCATCAACTAAACGGGCATTGGATAATAACTCTTCTAATTTCGAAATCTTAAGTTCCAACAGCCCCTGCGCATCCTTAGCGGCATCATATTCGGCATTTTCAGATAAGTCGCCTTTATCACGCGCCTCTGCAATCTGTCGGGAAATACCAGGACGTTCAACTGTCTTGAGTTGATTTAACTCATCCTGTAATTTCTTCAGTCCTTCTTCAGTAAAATAAGTGATCGTTGACATGAATTTGATCTATATATAATAAATGATGTTAAGCTATGTAAAACAAGAAGACTCCGTCTTTACGACGGAGCCTTCACTAATTTAATTTCCTGAATATTATAAATTAAATCTGGCTCCGAAAGTATGGGTGCCATCAAAAGTTTTGGTGGCTCGGTAACTATAATCCAGTCCAAAAGTTTTTCCTCCTTTTCCTAGTGGTATCAGGAAGCTAAGACCAGCACTTGGGCCAATCGAAGCACTGATGTCATCTTGTACCACAGCATTTTTATCTTTTTTATCAATGGTATAGGCTAGTCTGAACATGAACATTTCTTTAAATCCAAATTCAGCACCCAGTGCAAACTGATCCCTGACAAAAGAATTTGAAGTGAAATTAAGTGCAGGCGTCAAGCGAATATCTTCACCAAACTTCATATCATATCCTACACCAATATTTACAAGAGAAGGCAATTCAAACTTCTCAGTTCTTTGCTCTTCCAATACATTGATGGTAGTATTTCTGTATGCAAGACCTTCGCCATCAAATTTCAGTGGTGCCCCTACATTACGTAAAGCAATACCAAATTTAAGGTTGTCTCTTTCTTTATTGAATCCGGTAACATATTGTATACCTGCATCGAGACAAATACCGCTCGTTTTTGCATCACCAATATCTTCAGATATAATTCTGACAGCCATTCCTCCATGAATACTATTGCTGAATTCTTTGGAATAACCTAAAGCAATATTGATAAACCTGGGGGAAAACGTTCCATTTCCGCCATCAGGTTGAACCTCTGTTGTTTTCTCAATGTCGCCGAATCCCATCGACATTACACTTAATCCAAGTGCACCACCTTCACCAACTTTCTGACCTAATCCAAAGGACTCAATTCTGATATCAGTTCCTTTCAGCCATTCAGTATGCGCAAAGACGACCTCTGTGCCCTTCACGAAAGACAAACCGCCAATGTTTGCATTCATGCTTTCCACGCCATGTACAAACCCTGAATTGGCATTTCCCCAGGCGCTGGAACGAGCCCATGGATTAATTAATATTTCACCGGCCCCGGCCTGTCCTGCACGGTCTTCATTACCGGCCCAAACGCCATTGCTTATCAATAATCCCATTGAAAGGATGAAGGCTATTTTATATATCTGCATCTTTTTGTTTAACATAAGGTTCTTTTTTTGTTTTAACACATTTTAAGTTGTTAGAAAGTATCCAGATCAATAGGCCGCATAATACCGAACCATTTAATTACTTTTTCTCCGAGTGAGCCGGCATCAATATGAATGATGTAAACCCCACTGGCCACTTTAATTCCTGCAGTATTGTTTAAATCCCAGTCAAGTGTACTTGACAAATTTTTATCTTCCTTATTCGCTTCTACGGCATATCCTTCAGAAACATCTGCAGCAACATTTCTTGTCAATGTTCTTACAAGTGTTCCGTTAAGAGTAAAGATCTTCACTGTACAATTAGAAGGCAGATTAATAAACCTTACCCTGTTATCCAATTGATCTCTGATGGTGCGCTCGTAGCTTGAGTAGGCGTAATAAGGATTTGGAACAACACTTATCAAGTCAAGTGCATCCGTTGCGTTTTCCGTTAAATTGGTAGAAGGGCCAAGATTCGTTGGAATATTATACTCATAATAAGGGTCACCATTATTAATTACCGAAGGCACATTATCAGGGATGTAATTCTTAAATGTTTTTGATACCCGAAAACGTAACCTAACATCAGATGATCTCAATGTTTGACCTGCTACGAGGACAGGCATGCCGGCCCAAATACAACTCCTGAGGAAATTTCTTTTAACAGCTAAAGAGTTTTGATTCGCATATGAATAAAGTAATGCGCCATCATCATACTTCGTCATAGATAAATCATTGGTTGAAGGAGTAAAAGAAGTGTCTACAACATGGTTGAAGATATAAACATAATGACGTCCTCCATAAACAGTACCTGTATCAATACTTGTTGGATTCCACAACATATCCTTTCCATTATTTGCTGCATCAGCAGAATTCTCTCCAAATGCTATATTTAATCGTTCACCGGTTTCCAGGTTAACAGCATATCCGGGGAACCAACCCATTCCGTTTGCACCTATGAAAGTCGATTCAACTGTTGTAGAATCACCATTTTTATCAACAGAGTGATTGCCTCTAATATTAAAGCGATTTGCAGGACCGGTTTCAAAAACAATACTTCTAGTCCATTTGGTTTGATCATTAGTGATAACAAGGTCAACACTATTCATATATTCATACTTAAGGCTGTTAGAAACACTGGCACCTTTTCTCTTCAAGAAACCACCTGCAGCAAAAAACTTAGGTGACCAAGCAGTTTGACCATCATCAACCCAGGCAAATGGCGCCCATGTTCCGTTAAGAACGCCTTCATATACTTGATCAGGATCGTCATTAAAATCGTTGGCTCCTTTTCCGGACTTAATCCAATCTCTGGTTGCAATGGCATCATTATCTTTTACCCCGGTAAGCCAGTTAGCACCGGAGAATGTTGCAGTAGCTTCTAAAAATCCGTTATTAATGGCCCCAGGCTCGCCAGTCTCCAATGCAAGATGCGCATCAATATTGTAACCTTTTGCATCTACATAGTGATCGCCTAAAACCTTCAATCCTGTAACAAGACTATCAATAGCATTTGTTAAATCAGGACGTTGATAAACCCAGAAATTAGAGGTATCAGCAACTCCATTAAATCGAATACTATAATCTCCTCCACTAACTTTAACAGGATCAATAACTGCAAAAGTTATTGGGCCTTTACCGGGCGCATAAACAGGAGTTGCCGTACGATAATCAGGGGCCACAAATATTTCGTCTTCCACACCGGTTGCAAAATCAAGTACTTTACCTCCATTGCCCTGTCCTTCTATTCGTTTGACACCGGCACCAATTGGTTGTTTATAATAGCTATTCAATATCATACCGCCATTATTCACAACCGTCTTGTGTGGTATACCTGAATAGGCTTTGGTATTCTTTGCTCCTAAAACATAAGGCTTTGATTGCGTAAATATGGTATTGTTATAATCGAATGGACGGAAATTATTATAGGCATAAGATACTGCAATAAAATAATAGGGTTGAAAATTCACCAATGGTCTTCCTGAAAATAAATCAGTAGTTACTTTAATTGAGTGTTGAAGCCCTTTCTCAACATTCAGATTTGCAGGTAAGGAATCGGTCTTTTGCACCGGCACCCATTTTTTAATATAATCATCATATTCAAAATTGACAATGATTCCAACTCCGTTATTTATATCGTATGCAGCAACAATTTTTGCTTTTGTAATATCATCAAGATCACTAACCTTTACAGTTTCATCAACCAATTGATAGATTTTATATCCTTCGAAATTGTACTTTCTTTCTGCCTCTGTTAAATCAACAAAGAAAGCAGGATTGGTATCACTTGGTACTTTTTTAGGGATTACCGGATCAACCTGGCTGTAGCTCTCCACTTTAGGTCCGTTGGTGTTCGTTAAAGTTATTATCAACTCTTTATCAAGCTCACGGATAGCGACATCAGGTGCTTCAGGCCCTGCCAATACTTTAAAGCAAGCATCAAATAAAGCTTGTGCTTTTGCATCGGCAATCTTCATTAATTCAACTGAAGCCAATGCGCCACCACCAATTGATTGCGCCCATACAACACCGGTGGTAACATAATTTACAGCACCCGGTTGCAAAGTGAAAGTTCCTGCAGACTGTATAAAACGCATATCGGCCGGTTGAAGCCCACCACCAGCCATTGTCCAGGGTGTGGGGAAAGCAGGGTCTGTGTTTCCGGGGAACATGAAATTACAAGGAGTCGCTGTAGCGCCTGGTCCTACGCCGTTACCATTTCCGCCATACGTAATTTGATTCCCATTTGTCCAAAGTCCCGACAAATATTGATAGTAATCATCCGTAGGTCCGGGGTTTCCATTAAACGTTGTATTGGTATTCTCATACTGGATAAATTTCGACATAATGATTTGCTCTCCAGGTTCATCAGTTATGCCATCTCTGTCATTATCTATGCTATCCCCGGGATTCGCTAATGGACCTTGGAAAAAATCGATTCCACATGCAGGTGGATTAACACCATAACCAGAAGCGGTACCATCATCATCATCAGCATTATAAACAAATCCTAGCCCAAGGCCAACATCACAGCCAACATAATCATCCGCTGCATCTCCTAAATCAGGATCACACCATTGGCCAAAATAAGTACCAAGCAAAGCCTCTTCTGACCTGTTGATGATTTCATACTTATAAAAAGTCATACTGTTAATCTGATCTGTTGTTGAAAATGCAAAAGCCTGTGCGCGAATTTCCAAGCCAATTGGAGATTCACTATTCGTTTCTGAATGGATATTGCCTACATCATTAAATACCCACCAAATCGTTCTGTCGCCAAACAAGTAATCGTTACAAATTGGTAGTCCGCTGGCAGTATCAGTAACATAGTCACCTTGAATTAAATAATGAGGATAGTCTCCTTCTGCAGGTTCATACAATCCATTGCCATCGTTATCAAAGAATGGCGCAAGGTACTTCATTTCCCCGTTTGCCAAATCACCATTTCCCGGCCAGGAAGCAATATCAGCAGCCGATGCACCGCCATTACCTGTAGCTACAAAACTCTCCACATCTTCTTTATTTAAAATCCAAAAACGGTCATAAGCAGTACAAATCTCTGGTGAGACATCAATTGAGTTATCTATTTTTTTGGAAATAGGACCAGCCCAGAAATCATTGGAACCGGTTTGACGATAAGTTTGACATGCAGCATGAATATTATTTCCCGCATCTAACCCGGCTATCCAGAGTGCCCCGGCGTAAATAGAATTTTTTCCACTGCCGGAAGGAACCTCGTAAACACCAGTGGTGTTATCATTATAATTCCACCATAAATCACCACCATTCAGAACGCGAGCACGAACATTATTGATGGAAAGGTCAGTTTGAGCCTGTGTATTTGAACATCCGGCCAAAACTCTTGACTGATTTGCAGGAGCTGCTGACTTCTTCATCCCGACATTTTCCTTAGCGATCAGTAAATGACTGCCAATTAACAGGACAGATAAAACAGCGATATGTTTTTTTGATTTTATCATAATTGTTGTTGTTGAGGTCTGTTCTTTAAATTTTAGAAGTTAACGGAAACACCAATACGAGATCTTCTTGGAATGGTATAGTTGTTCGGGTTTTGTAATTTCATATAGTATTGATCTTTGAAAGCCTGAGGATCAGTTGCTGTGCTGGTTGCTAATTGACCATCCTGTGTATTAATATATCCATCATCATTGGCATTTCCGGTTGCACGATAAACAGCCGTAACATTTTGAATATTCAAGGCATTCTGCATTTGGAAATAGACATTGAAAGAAAGTGTTTTATTATCCCCCACTTTAACTTCAAAATCCTTGTCTAATTTAAAATCCACATTAAATGTCCAGGGTAATCTGCCGGAGTTAATAGTTCCTTCCACAGCACGCTGTCCATTGTCCTGCCATCCTATTGCATTTCCTTCTTGTGTAGGCCTGCTTTGGCGGGTATAAGGTGTTCCTGAACCGGCTTTGAACTGCATGTTGAAACCGGCATTACTGAATATTTGATTACCACCTAATATGGGGCCATTATAATCACTGCCCTTTGAATAACGATAATCGAAGTTCATCACCAACAAGTGACGTTGATCAAAATCCAAAGGAAGGATGATCCTGATGTTGGGTTGATCTGTTTCAGCTAGTTCCAGGTTTGAATTTGCACCGGATCCTGTACCATCAGCAAACTGTAAGGTATAGTTGGCGGTAAGTCTGATATTGCCAGTCCTTCTTAAGTCGTAACCTAAAGTTAAACCCTTAATATTTGCAAAATCCACATTGTCATAAGTTGTATAATCATTTGGATAGGCCTTCGGAATTTTTACCACTTGAATCAGGTTTTTCTTCTCCTCATAGAAAGCGGAGATGCTAATAGCAGAGCTCTTACTTAATCTCTGTTTAAATCCTAACTCATAATGAGTTGATTTTTCAGGCTTTAAATTTGGGTTATTGATAAAACTAGAAGTGTTGAAATCCTGTAAATAAGACACCGGATCCAAACGAAGCCGCTCAGCAGGTCTGGAAGTTAACACATCGTAATGTGCAAAAAACAATGCCTCATCACTAATAGGGAATGACAAAGCCACACGCGGCATTACACTGTATTGCGGTTCATAATCAACAAAACTATTTCCTGGATCCCATCCGCTTTTATTATTAATTCCTCCGGACGCTCCTGCTTCTTCAGGATGAACAAGGTATGGGACTAATTTTCCTGCATTTTCGCGGGCCAAAAAATCAGGATCAGAAACCAATCTTCCGTCTGCATCATACCATACGTTGCCATCCCTATAACCTAAAATCTTTGTTGGGGCAATTTCATTATCAACATAAACAACATAGTCGGAACCAATGTTGTCAGGATGCGTTCCCAGGTTACTCACTTCCCCTGCTTTTTTAACATCATAAAGTGAATACTTATCCTTCATCATGAGTTGGTTTGCATCAAAACGATCAACCCTGACCCCAACGTTGAATACAAGGTTGTCAATAGAGAAGTTATCCTGAATGTAACCTGCCATATATATAGGACGGAATGCATCAACCTCCCTGGTGTATACACCATTCTCCTTTTTATTGAAGAAGTCATAAAATGTAGCTTTATTAGTGCTTCTTTTTCCGGTGTAATCGTAACCAGCGTAAGTATTTACTAACTGACTTTCTTTAATTAACTGGTCAGCGGTAAAAACATCAAGCGATAAGCTATTCAGCTGCTCCGGCGACAGTGCATCAAAGTCTATTCGTTCATTATAGCCCTTTCCAAGTTTATCACGTATCCGCTCATAAAAAGTCTTGGTTGGCTGCGTTTGATAAGTCCCTACCTCATTTGTTACCAGGCTATCGCCAATAACACTAGGAGCATAATAAAAATTCACATTGGCATATTGTCTTCCATAGGTCCATAATCCATTCGGAAACATGTCATAAGTACGATCAATTCTTTGCTCGAATTCAAAACCCATAGAAACGGAGTGACTCTTTATATCAGTATTTCCACTAAAAGTAAAGCGATAATATTGGTTATCATTAACGGTATACCTGTTGAACTGTTGACCGGTAGTTTGCCACTCAGCATAAACAGTTGAAGGGTTGCTTCCATTTAACAAACCGCCCGGATCAGTAATATCACTTAAAAAATGGAAATTGTCAAATCCAACACTTCCTTGAAGGCCGCCTATAGTATAGGCTTCCGAGTAAGGATTAATTCCATTTGGTGTATAGTAATAGTGATTAGTATCAGCATGAGCAAGCGTATAATGATAAAAGCTAGAATCAGTTGGTGAATTAAGATACCACTTTCCTACAGAATCATAAGTTGCTCCACCTAATGTTCTACTTATTTCATTTCTTGTAGAACCCCTTGAACCATAATCCCAGAATTTATCTTTATGCTTCTCATCCTGGATGGTGATTTTATTGACTCCATAAGTTGCCAATATGGAGAAATAAGTATTACGCAGAACTGAAGCTGACTTCTCTTCTTCTTTATAAGTGCCCCCGATCCTCTTGGTAAAACGGGCAAAAACACGCCAGTCTAAATCTGTCCTCTGTGGGTTTTCTTCATAATTATAAAGCGCTCGGTCAATATTAAAAGTATTGCGATCCCAGTAATTGAAACTACCTCCAACAGAAAAAGTATTATTTTGACTTGGTTGATAGTCAATTTTACCTGTTACAGAATATTGCTGTGATGCCGTATTATCCTTGATCTTCGTTTTACCAAAACTATCTGCACGCAGGTATTCCGCTTTCCGCCTACTTGAATACCTTCCACCTGGTGTAGTTGGCTTGATTATATTATTCGGATTGGATTTAATTTCGTCATAAATATCACTATTCACTTTATACATTCCAATTCCGGAAGGATCAGGATCCTTATCAAAACCAACATCGGCTGCAACGAAGAAACCAAGTATTGATTTTTTGCTGCCATCAGCCATTTTTTTAGTAAGCATTGGACCACTTACACTGAGCGATACCAAGTTGTGTCCGAACTGATCAAAAAGCTCAGAGGTCTCCAGGTTTAAACCAACACTGAATTTTTCTTCAGGACCACGTGTTGTGATAGTAATAATTCCACCGGTAGCATCGCCATATTGCGCAGGAATACCTCCCTGAATCACAGAAATTTGCTCAACACCTGCTTTGGGAAGGTTTTTCGAACCCCTGATTCTTACTCCATCAACATAAAAATCTGTTGCATCAGTACGTGAACCACGAACGTTAAGATCATCACCATCATCACGCTGGAAAACGCCGGCTGCTGTTGCAGCAACGGCACGAATATCACGCGACGGAGCTGCAGTAATGTCTTCACGGGTTACCGTAGTTGAGGAAGATGGATTTCCTTTATCAATCAAAGGCACTTTGTAAGCCACAATTTCCACTTCCTGAGTTTCAACCACCTTTTTACTTAAGGCCAGATCCTGGAATGTAATTTTATCATTGGAAACCAGCACACCGGTGATTACCAAGTCATTATATCCAACATAAGCTATTCTTAAGGTATATTCGCCTGCTGCCAATGGCTTAATATTGTATTCACCATCAAAATCACTTTGTGCGCCCCCTTTCTGAGCACTACCAAGTTCAGCAACCACGCTGGCAAAAGCCAATGGCTCCTTTGTTGCTTTGTCAAAAATCTTTCCCTTAATGGAACCGGTTTGCGCACTGGCGCTAAGGCTGATCAGGAATAAAAATGCACAGGCTAATTGTAGCTTTTTTATCATAGGATTATATTATTGCATTTTAAAGGTTAATGTTGGGTTAATTAATATGTGGTGGGTAAAAGTATTAAACTTTAAATCTAATTTCCAAATGTCAATTCATTTTTTACTCATTTATGACTTGACTTTTTTTTCTAAAAATATACAGGTCTGATCACTTCGCTTAAAACAATTGCTTTTCTCCAGTCTGTTTTTCCAGAGTGAATTTCCTCGATCAGATCAGTATTCGCATGCTCTTTATTGTTCGATTTTTCATCCGGTGAATTTATTTTATCAACACCGAAAGTATCTACGTTAAGAGAACTTACCTTATTTAAGGAGCCGTCAACTGAAATATCATTGGTCATCCATTCCAAAGAACCTGTCGGCACCCGCTTATAAGAACTGCCAAGCGGTTTAATTTCCTTTATCTCCCGCCTAAGAGGCTCAGGTTTTGGCGTCGGAATACGTTGTTTAACTGTTGTTGCCGGAAAAGAAGGCTCAGGCTGCACTTCTGAAACTTTTTTAATTTTTTTCGCCGACTCTTTCTGAAAATTACGGTAACTACTGTAAATCCATGCAATTACCGCCACGACTAAAATTACAATATCCTTCAATTCCATATTGTTAATTTAAATTAAGAAGTGGGTGAAATTAACATTTTTTCAACATGCAGCAAATTACTGGCGGCAAGGCCGGCATTAATTTTAACTTTGCAGATTAAGAGACAGGCATTTTGTGAAATTTCTTTTCACAGGTTGAAGTTTAATTGCCGGATCAAAAGACATTTTATAAAATTGCAATTATTACCTGTAGGGCAATTAATATATCCCGGATTAGTAAAAAGATTGATTATTAATAAATTAAAACACAATGCGCTTAAAGAGTTTAGAGATAAAAGGATTTAAAAGCTTTGGAGACAAGGTAATTATACATTTTGATGAAGGAGTAACGTCTATTGTAGGGCCCAACGGTTCAGGAAAATCCAATGTGGTAGATGCCATGCGTTGGGTACTTGGTGAACAGAAAACCCGTTTGCTTCGTTCTGAAAAAATGGAGAATATCATTTTTAATGGTACCAAGACACGAAAGCCGGCAAACATGGCTGACGTCACACTTACTTTTGATAATAATAAGAACATCCTTCCTACTGAATATACTACCGTAAGCATTACCAGAAGGCTTTATCGTTCCGGTGAAAGTGAATACCTTTTGAATGGTGTTAACTGCAGGTTAAAAGATATCAATGATTTATTTCTTGATACAGGAATAGGTCCGGATTCCTATGCCATTATTGAATTAAATATGGTAGATGATATTTTGAAGGACAGAAATAACTCCATTAAAATGTTGCTGGAGGAGGCAGCTGGAATTACGAAATATAAAATGCGGAAGAAGCAGACATTTCAAAAGCTGGAAGAAACAGATACCGATTTAAACAGGGTGAATGATTTGCTTTTTGAAATTGAGAAAAGTTTGAAACAACTTGAATCGCAAGCAAAAAAAACCGACCGTTATTACCGGCTTAAAGAAGAATATAAAGAGATCAGCACCACCTTGGCTGTTTTTAGTATAAAATCATACAAAGAAACCCTTGACCGTTTAACACAAAATGAAACGGAACAAGGCTCAGCAAAAAGCAGCGTCGCCGAACAATTAGAAAACCTGGAGCAACAATTACAATTGTTAAAAACAGAAAGTGCAGAAAAGGAAAAACAGCTATCTGTAACACAAAAGCTTTTAAATGAAAAGCTGATGGAAATTGCGCGTAGTGAAAATGAAGAAAAGAATCGTTCTGAAAGAATGCGTTTTCTCGTCGAAAAACAAACACAGCTGCAATCACAAAATGAGCAAGATGAAAAACACCTCATTGAAGCGAGTGAGTCAATAACGCAGCTCAATGAAGAAAAGCAAAGAGAAGAGCAGCATCTTGAGCAAATGGAAGGCGAAGTAAATCGTTTCCGCTCCGATGCAGAGGAAAGCAAAAAGCAGTATGAAGCTTCTTTGCAAAACATTAAAGAATTAAATGCAACCATCAATCAATTGCGTCAATCTTTAAATGAATTCGAACGTCGACAAGCTGTCAGCCAAACGCGGTTCAATTCTATTCAGGAAGAAACGAAACGATTAAATCATCAGCGATCTGAAAATGAGTTGAAGCTGGAACTTTTTGAAAATGAAAGAAAAGAGTTAGCGCCCCTGCGTGATGAAGCAAATGAAGCATTAAAAGATTTCAAGCAGCAGCGATTAGAGGCAGAAGAAAAAATGCATGCCATTGAAAGCAGGTTGAAAGAGATCAATGTGGCATTGCAGGCTGAATCACGTAAAATGGATGCCCGCCACAATGAATTTCAACTTACGAAAAACCTGCTGGAGCAGATGGAGGGTTACCCAGAGTCCATCCGTTACCTTAAAAAAAATCCGGAATTTAAAACGGCACCGCTTCTTTCAGAAATTATTGTTTGTGATGAAGTATATAAAGTGGCTATTGAAAATTACCTTGATCCATACCTAAACCATTTTGTAGTGAATACACGTGAAGAAGCCTGGGATGCATTAAGGCTGCTTCATGATTCAGCCAAAGGTCGTGCGCATTTCTTTGTGTTGGATCTATTAAAGAATCACGAGTTTAATCAATCTGTTTTGTTGCCGGGTTGCGTTTCAGCTTTGGATGTGGTAGAAAAAAATGAGCAGCATGCCCGTTTGCTGAATTTTTTACTGGGTCATGTTTATATTATGAATGAAGGGCAACAACTTCAGGATTTGAATTTAGATAGTGATAAATCTACTGTTGTATTATCGCAAAATGGAAATTTCTTAAAACAGAAATATGTAATTGGTGGCGGCTCAGTAGGACTCTTTGATGGTAAGCGTACCGGTAAATTCAAAAACCTGGAACGATTGGCAGAAGAGGTCAAGACACATGAGTTATTAATTGAACAATATAAAGAGCAGATCAGGCATGCTGAGCATGACTTAAGCCAGGTGAAAGAAAAGATGCGTGGGCTTCAGCAGGATATCAGTAAAAAAGAAACTGAGTTTATCGGTCTTAGCGGAAAGGTAAATACTGTTGAGTCAAATAGTGCTTTCATCAAGAATGCGCTAAATGCCGCACTTGGAAATACACAACAATTAGAGGATGAAGCAGCAGCCATTCAAAAAATGGTTGACGAAGAAAAAGCCAATCCTGACATTTCGCCTGAATCGTTAAATGCCCGATTAGAAAACCATTTGCAGCAACTAAATGTTCAGCAAGATCATTCATCACAAGTTCAAAAGGAATCGGCAGAGAAAAGTCAGGCCTTTAATCAACATAATATTCTTTTCCTGCAACAACAAAACAGGATTCAGAATATCGTTCGTGACTTGGGTTATAAACATACACAAAGCACTACCCTGCTCAGAAATAAAGAACAATATGCAACTGAATTGGAGAACATCAGGTTGCAGACCGAAGAATTGGTAAGCAGTATTGAATCTTCAGGAGAGGACATGCAACAGAAATTGGCAGAAAAAGAATCACTGGATCAACTTTTCAAAGAACACGAGAAATCATATTACCAATCGAAAGGAGATATTGATTCAGAAGAAAAGAAACTGGCTGACCTGCGCCGACAAAAAGATCAGGCTGAAGTACTGATACAAAGCGTACATGATCAGCTGAATGATTTGAAATTGCAGATGAATTCACTGAAAGAACGCCTTAGTCTTGAGTTTAATATTGAGTTGAATGATTTACTCGAACTGGAACCTGATGAAACCATAAATGAAGAAGAACAAAGACCCAGATTAGAAATTTTACGTAAAAAAGTTGCTGAGTACGGACCTATCAATCCGATGGCCCTTGAACAGTATAGCGAAATCAAAGAACGTTATGACTTTATCATTAAAGAAAAGAATGACCTGCAAAGCGCTAAGGAAGCATTGTTAAAAACGATAGCAGAAATTGATGACAATGCACGTACAGTATTTATGGATGCTTATATCGCTGTAAGAGCAAATTTCATTCGCGTCTTCAGAAGTTTATTTACAGCTGATGACAATTGCGACCTGTTGTTGAGTGATCCGGAAAACCCACTGGAGAGCGACATCACCATTATCGCTCAACCTAAAGGGAAAAAACCATTAAGCATTCATCAATTATCAGGCGGTGAAAAAACATTAACTGCTACTGCCTTACTTTTCGGTATTTATTTATTGAAACCAGCTCCCTTCTGTATATTCGATGAGGTGGATGCACCGCTGGATGATCAAAATATTGACAAATTCAATAATATCATACAGACATTTTCCAATGAATCACAGTTCATCATTATTACACATAATAAAAAGACGATGGCTTACACCGATATTATGTATGGTATCACCATGGCAGAACCCGGCGTAACAAGTGTTGTTCCTGTTGATTTAAGGGAATACGCAGCATAATAGTATCGTTTGCGTAAAAATAAAAAATCCGGATGTTATTCCGGATTTTTTTTGCCCTAATGTTCTTTCTTTTGAAACCACCGCTTCAAAAAAAAAGGTCTGCTTTCATAGGCGTCAACATGTATCCGTTGTTTTCGGTGTTTACGCATTCTTTTGCGCGTGGCTTTCGTTTGAATATCTTCTTGATGCTTTTTACCTTTTACACTTGCTTTCTCCTGATTCCTTTTTCGCTGCTCTTTATGCTGTTCTGCATTCTTAATTTTCTTGTCGGCAGAAGCATCGCTTTGTGCCACTGAATTCAAAAAAGCAAAAAGCATTGCCAGAAACACAAGTAATTTTTTCTTATTCATCACCATAAATTGTTAAACGAAGCTACGTATTTAAATGTTGCTCATTCCAATAACAACTTAATGAAATTCGAAAGTAATGGGTTTTACAACATTCAACTGATCCAAGCTGTTAAATAGTTACAAAACAGCGGCACCTACACAAGTAAATAAACTGTAACTTTGATTGTAGAAAAATGAAAAATAAATACCTAATCGTCCTTTTTTCCCTTGGCTTAATCGTAACAGCCTGTAAAAAGAAAGATAACGTGCCATCTGTTTCGGTAGATGTTTACCTAAATCTGCAACTACCTCAATATATCAATCTACAGACTCCATTAAACTGGATTTACTACAGTGGCGCCGGTAACAGGGGATTAATTATTTACCGAATATCTCCTTCTGATTTTTGTATCCTGGAACGCACATGCACCTTCGACCCTGAAAAAAGCAGTGCACAAGTACAGGTTCTTTCAGATAACTTCTCCTGCATCGATTCAACTTGCAACAGTAAGTTCAGCATTAGTGATGGTTCCATTTTGAATGGGCCGGCTAATCAAAATTTATTACAATACAATTATGATTTTGATGGCGTTAACTTGCATATTCATAATTGAGTTCGGAGTTATTAGTTCGGATATCCTAAGCTGATTAGCTGCGGATATTAAAAAGTTCGGAGCTAAAATTAGTATTGAAAAAGCGTATTGAGACAATTGTTTTTCTTCATTTGATTACACTAGAACATTTTCTTCAATAATTGCATTTTCATTCGTAAATTCGTATTCCATATATTTCAAACGCTAAACGCTAAACGCTAAACGCTATACACTAAACCCTATACTTTGAACATTCATCTACTTACCCCTGCATTGATACTTCTTCGTGGTCTTCCCGGTTCGGGGAAAAGTGCATTGGCTGCTTTGTTGAGTGAAGATGGGAAGTATCCGGTTCATTGCATCGATCAATATTTTACAGATGCAGATGGCCATTATCATTTTCGTTTCGATGAAAATTACTTAGCCTACAAACAGTGTGAAAACGAAACACGTCTTAGTCTTGAAAAAAAATTGAGTAAAGTTTTTATCGACAATACATTTACGATGGATTGGGAAATAGAACCCTATTTTAAATTAGCAGCAGATTTCGGGTATTACATATTTGTAGTTACAGTAGAGAACAGGCATGGTAATAAAAACATACATGATATCAGTGATGAACAAATAAAGAAGATGGCGGAAAAATATAAGGTTCAACTTGTTTTATAAAATTCCGCTTAAATAAATCTGTTAAGCTTTACTACCAATTACTGAATAAGCAACAAGAAACCGCAGGAAGTGTTTTTCAATTTGCGCTCAAAGAATATATATCATTTCAGTGGTGTCAAAAAATATTACTGTCAGTTACAAAATTAAAAACCCTATCAATAAAGTTGCAGCAGTAACCGGCACTATTATAAAGTCAGGCTGCTTTCCTTCCTTACCTGATTGGCGTTTTTATTATACTTTATTTTAAACCGTCGGCTAAAATAAGCAGGGTCCTTAAATCCTACATTATGCGCAATCTCTTGCACATTATCCTGACTGGTTAATAACAATGCATGTGCCCTTTCCAAACGCTGATTTTCTATATAATCCTGCAGGTTGGTGTTGGTCATCGTTTTGAAGAATTGTCCAACATAATCTTTGGAAACAAAAGCCAATTCAGCAATACGGTTATTGGTAAGCTCATCATGTAAATTGCTTTGGATATATTGTATAATATTTACCAATCTTTTATCGAGTAGGAAATTAATCTTTTCAAAATTCTTTTTATACTCCGGCTTGCTGCCAATATACCTACATATATGCAATACCATTTCATCGGATAAATCACGCAACAGCCTGTCTCTTCCCAATTTTCTTTCTTCTTCCTCATGAATCATCGTTTTCATCAGATAATTCATTTCTTCATCGTATGGGATCACAAAACAAGGCATTTCCAAAATCGCAAAAAATGGAATGGCGCCATAAATCTGTGCATCAAATCCCATGATGGAAAAAACATCTTGCTTGTCGGTAAAACTCTTTGCCCCATTAATTGACTTCATGAAATGTTCCCGCTCTTCAGGAGAGGAAAAACCATCACGTCCGAAGACCGGATAGCTATTGCTTCGCCCATGTCGGAAGAAAATGGAACTGCCAACAGGCATAAAATAGAAATCACCGGGATTGATCCGGGTAAAATTACGTTCACCATAACAAAAACCGCTATTTACCTGTACCAACAGATTACGAGGCTCAATCGAACCGTTTAATTCGACAGGCTGTACTATCTCTCTTTGGCTAGACCGGTAATATTTGACATGCAGCGATTCGATGATGCGATTGAATATTTCATCTCGCATAATACTAAGATTGTAAAGTTGTTTTGAAAATAATTGTTTGGAGAAACAAATATAACTTTTTTAATGATTCCAAACAATTTTTCTCCATTGCCCCAATTTTTCAAATGGCTTGCCATCTTTGCCGTGTGAATTGGCTCGAAATAACAGGTTTCATTTGCGGCATACTGGGCATTTACCTTACCTTGAAGGAAAATGCCTGGTGCTTTCCTATTGGTTTAATTAACGTGATATTATCTCTATATCTTTTTTATGAACAACAACTTTATGCCGATGCAATGCAACAGATCGTTTACACCATCTTACTGACGTATGGATGGTATAAATGGTTGCATGGAGCAAAACTTTCCGAGCATTTAAAAATCAACAAAAGTTCTTCTACAGTGCTAATAGTAAGTTTTTTTAGCTGGCTGGCAGGCACAGTATTGTTGGGCTTTCTCCTTGAAAATTATACAAATGCCGCTACCCCCTGGCCCGATTCTGCTGCCACCATGCTTAGTTTTATAGCGCAATGGATGGTGGCAAAAAAGAAAATTGAAAACTGGCTTTTGTGGCTGGTAGTTAATATCACCTATATTGGCATTTATCTTTATAAAGGGTTGCCATTCTATGCCCTGCTTTTCGCAGTATATTTTTGTTTGGCAATCTGGGGATATAATCAATGGAAAAAAGAGATGAAGCTGGATGAAGCCGTTTAAAACAGTTGCAATTGTTGGACCTGAATCTACAGGTAAATCTGATTTGGCAACTGCCTTATCTGTGAAACTGAACGGTTGTCTGGTAACTGAAATGGCCAGGATTTATCTCGATGAAATAAATCGTCCTTACAGAGAAGAAGACCTCTTAACCATTGCACAATTGCAGGTTGCGGAAGAAGATAAAATGTTAAGTGATCCCAATTGTAATTTGCTCGTTTGCGACACTAATTTATTGGTTATTAAGATATGGAGTTTACATAAATACCAGCAATGCCATCCCTGGATTGAAGATCAAATGACAAAAAGAAGTTATGACCTGCATCTATTATGCAACATCGACTTGCCCTGGCAAGCTGATCCGTTAAGGGAATATCCCCATATGCGTGAATTTTTTTTTAATTGGTACCATAGCGCATTAATTGATCAAAAAGTGAATTATGAGATCATAACAGGGCAGAATGAAAAGCGTGCTGAAAATGCCTTAAAAATTATCAAGGCTAAATAGTCAGGTTCCATGACCTGTGTAGGTAATTTTGGGTTCAACTTTACTACCTTCGTACGCTCAAATAAAAACCGGCTATCTAAAAACACCTCGTTAGCTAAATAACATCATAAAATGAAAATTTGCAACAACATCCTGGAGTCAATCGGCAATACGCCTTTAGTAAAACTGAATAAAGTAATTGGAAATATTCCTGCACTTGTTTTGGCCAAGGTGGAAACTTTTAATCCCGGCAATTCCATCAAGGACAGGATGGCTGTTAAAATGATTGAAGATGCTGAGAAAGCCGGAAAGCTAAAACCGGGGGGAACTATTATTGAAGGAACCAGCGGCAACACAGGGATGGGTCTTGCCATTGCCGGCATCGTTAAAGGGTATAAATGCATTTTTACTACTACCGATAAACAATCCAAAGAAAAGGTGGATGCCTTAAAAGCATTTGGTGCAGAAGTTATCGTTTGTCCTACCAATGTTGAACCGGAAGATCCTCGCTCCTATTACTCTGTTTCTGCAAGATTAGCCAAAGAGACTCCCAATTCATTTTATCCAAATCAATATGATAACCTGAGTAATCGTCAAGCGCATTATGAGCAAACCGGCCCTGAAATCTGGGATCAAACCGATGGAAAAATCACTCATTTGGTAGTTGGAGCAGGTACTGGAGGAACCATTTCAGGTACCGGGAAATTTTTAAAAGAAAAAAACAAGAATATCAAGGTATGGGCTATTGACACTTATGGTTCAGCATTAAAAAAATATCACGAAACAGGTAAGCTTGACAAAAACGAGATTTATCCATATGTAACGGAAGGTATTGGAGAAGATTTTATTCCCCAGAACTACGACTTTGGTGTGATCGATCATTTTGAAAAGGTGACGGATAAAGATGCTGCGCTTATGACAAGAGAACTCTGCCGCAAAGAAGGCATTTGGGTGGGGTATTCAGCAGGATCAGCAGTGGCAGGATTGCTTCAACTAAAAGATAAGCTTACGAAAGATGATGTTGTTGTAGTTATTTTTCATGATCATGGTACACGTTACCTCGGAAAAATTTTTAATGATCAGTGGATGATGGAGAAAGGTTATATTGATAAGAATGGAATGACGGCCAAGGATCTTGTTTCTTCTTCTGCAAACGGTGAATTAATGACGATAGATATTCAAAGTACGGTTGCTGATGCATTTAAAAAAATAACCTATTTCAATTATTCTACACTGCCTGTTACCAAAGACAACAGGATCATTGGCTCTATTTCAGAATCACTGATCTATAATCATATTCTAAAAAACCCTGATGTAAAAAATCATTCGCTTGACAGTATTATGGGTCCTGCGCTGCCGTTTGTTGATGTCACAACACCACTCGATGTATTGTCAAACATGATGATTAAAGAAGAAAGTGCGGTTTTAGTTAAAGACTTCCAGCAGGATAAAACATATATCATTACCAAGTATGATATAGTGCAAGCTCTTTCAAAATAAAATCATATATATACTCTTCTTGCTCTTCCGATGCACTTTACTTTTAATAATATGTTCGTGTTTATTTCTTTGCCCGACACATTTTAACGCTTCATCGTTTGAAATTTATTGATCAGCTTCATAGAACTATTCAAATAGATAATCCACCAAAAAGGATTGTTTCAATCGTCCCCAGTCAAACGGAATTGCTTTTCGACCTTGGTCTTGACGAAGAAGTTATTGGCATCACCAAATTCTGCATTCATCCCGACGAGTGGTTCCACAAAAAAACAAGGGTTGGCGGAACAAAGCAATTGAAAATGGAAGTCATTGAAAAACTAAACCCTGACCTTATCATCGCGAATAAAGAAGAGAATGACAGGGGGCAACTAGAAGAAGTAATGCAACGTTGGCCTGTATGGATCAGTGATATAAAAAATCTGAGTGAAGCAATTTTAATGATCGGCACCATAGGCCAAATCACAGGTAAAGAAATAGCGGCAACAGAAATAACACACAAGATCAACAGTTCTTTCAACAGTCTTTCCTTAGCAATAAAACAAAAAAAAACAATTCGCGCTGCGTACATTATTTGGAATGACCCCATCATGTGTGCCGGTGGTGATACTTTTATTCATGATATGATGAACCGCTGCGGGTTGATGAATGTCCTCAATGAAGAAAGGCGTTATCCTGTTAAAACAATAGCAGAACTGGGACTTCTTCAACCTGAATATATATTACTTTCATCAGAACCATTTCCATTCAAAGAACATCACAAGGAACAATTTCAAATGCATTTTCCTGAATGTAAAATAATACTAGTCGATGGCGAATACTTTTCCTGGTATGGAAGCAGGCTCATTGAGGCGCCTGCCTATTTTAATTCCTTGATGCAGGAACTCCAATAAGGCTTGCAACAATCAAAGAAATGCAGTTTTAGACTATTTTTGTTGTCCTGTATAAACCAATGAATTGTTCGCTTAAATCATTTCTGCTTTTATTTCTATTAATATATATAGAATTTGCACAGGCGCAAACCGTTGGGCTGGTGCTAAGTGGCGGTGGCATGCGTGGCTTCTCGCACATCGGAGTTATTAAAGCCTTGGAGGAAAACAACATCCCAATTGATTATATTACAGGAACTTCATCAGGTGCTTTTGTCGGTGCATTGTATTCCATTGGTTATACGCCTGCACAAATGGAGGCCATTGTTACTTCGAACGCCTTTAAGCGTATTTCACAGGGAAAATTTAGTGAAGACAATAAATATTATTTTAAGAAAAACCCTATTGATGCATCTTGGGTTAACATCAAATTTTTGATAGACTCTGTATTAAGGACACAACTGCCAAGCAATGTAGTTAGTCCTGTAGAAATAGATTATACATTGATGGAATACATGTCGGCCCCTTGCGCACAAGCGGGGTATTTATTTGACAGTTTGATGATACCTTTCCGATGTGTTGCCACTGATATCACCAATAAGAAATCAGTGGTATTTAACAATGGCGACCTATCCCTGGCAGTGCGTGCATCCATGGCTTTTCCCTTTTATTATGCCCCTGTATTAATGGATGATAAAATCCTTTTCGATGGTGGCATTTATAACAATTTCCCGGTTGATATTATGTTGAAGGATTTTAATCCTGATATTATTATTGGTTGCAATGCGGCTGGTTTACCTGATTTACCGATGGAAGGCAATTTCCTTACGCAGTTAAAAACCATGATTACGCAAACAACAGTTTACCAAGTGCCTCGCCCCAATGATTTTTTGATTGAACCCAACATAAAATTTATTGGCTCATTTGATGCCGACAAAATAAAAGCTTCGATTGACTCCGGTTATGCTTCTACGATTGCAATCATTGACAGTATTAAGAAAAGTATGACCAGAAGTATAACAAAGGAAGACCTGGCTAATAAAAGAACTGGATTCCGATGCAGCATTCAGCCTGTAACAGTTGATCAAATATATATACACGGGTTAAACAATCAACAGGCTTCTTACATTCGTCGTATTATTAACCCTACTAACAGTTGCATTTCCATCAACCAATTGAGGAAGTCTTATTTTAAACTGGCAGCAGATGATAATTTCAGGTATTTGTTTCCTCATTTATTATATAATCCCCAGTCGGGCAGCTATGATCTCCACTTGGATATTAAGCAGGACAAAAGTTTAAATGTAGACTTTGGCGGTAATTTTTCTTCAAGGCCAATCAATACAGGCTTCATTGGATTTCAGCGAAACTTCCTCTCACGAAACAGCTACAAAGTTTATGGCAATTTCTATTTTGGCAAGTTATATAGCTCCGTTCAGGCACGAATGAGAATGGATGTTCCAGGCATACTACCCTTTTACATTGAGCCATCGGTAACGCTTAACCAGTGGGATTTCTATAAAAGCAGCAGTGCATTCTTTGAAGATGTAAAACCCAGTTTCCTGGTGCAGTATGACAGAGCTTACGCATTGAATGCCGGTATTCCTGTAATGAACAAAGGCAAAGCAATTTTCGGGATTAATCAATTCCGGTTGAAAAATCGTTATTACCAGACGCAAGATTTCAGCCAGAGCGACACTGCTGATTTAACTCAATTTGATGGCGAATCTTTATTGCTGGAGTATGAGCGCAATACATTGAACCGAAAAATGTATGCTAATGAAGGAACCTATCTCAATGCACGTTTTCGATATATATTCGGAAAGGAAGAAACTATCCCCGGATCAACAAACACCATTCGAGATACCACAAATAGCAACCACCATTGGCCGCAGTTGAGTTTTACTTATGACAATTACTTCAAGCGTGTCGGGAAATTAGTTATTGGCTTTTATGCTGAGGCTACATTCAGCAGTCAGCCATTTTTTGCAAATTACACAAGCTCTGTACTTGCAGCACCTGCTTTTTTTCCCACAGCAGAAAGCCGGACTCTCTTCCTGGAAAACTTCCGGGCACATAACTTTGTAACAGTTGGAATAAAACCGGTTTTCAGTTTGCTCAGCAATGTTGACCTGAGGCTTGAAGCTTATCTTTTTCAACCTTTTAAATCCATCATACAAGATGAAAATCAACAAGCAAAATACGATGAGCCTTTTCGCAGAAGATTTATCAGTTCATCTTTAAATGTGGTTTACAACAGTCCTATTGGACCTGTAAGTCTTAGTTTAAATTATTACGAAGACAATGCAAAACCATGGACACTGATGTTTCATCTTGGATATATAATTTTTAATAAAAAGGCATTGTATTAAAAAAAAACGGTCTGGGAAAACGTTTAATAGATATGCAAAAAATAATTTATCATTTTTCAATATTCAATAATCAATTCTCGTTCCCATCCTTGCTCCTGAAATAAATCACAACAGGTACACCGCTGAAATCAAAATGCGCTCTCATTTTATTTTCAAGATATCGTTTGTAGGGGTCCTTTATATATTGCGGCAGATTACTGAAAAATGCAAAAGCAGGATAGTGGCCGGGCAATTGGGTGATGTATTTAATACTTATGTTCTTGCCTTTAACTGCAGGCGGAGGGTTTTGCTCAACATATGGCAACATTATTTTATTAAGCTTACTTGTCGTAATCCGCTGCACTTTATGTTTGTAAACTTCCAATGCTGTTTCAAGTGCTTTATGAATACGTTGCTTTTCCACTACTGAAGTAAATACAATGGGAACATCTTCAAAAGGAGCCAGCTTCTCACGTATCTCCGCTTCAAATTTCTTAGTTGTATTGGTTTCCTTTTCCATCAGGTCCCACTTGTTCACTATGATTACTGCGCCTTTGTTATTCCGCTCAATGAGTCGAAAAATATTAATGTCCTGGCCTGTGATACCATTTGTAGCATCAATTAATAACAGGCAAACATCTGCCTCTTCAATAGCACGAATGGAACGCATCACGGAATAAAATTCAATGTCTTCTTTTACATTCCGCTTCTTGCGCAATCCTGCAGTGTCGATGAGTAAGAAATCAAATCCGAAACTTTGGTAACGGGTATAAATCGTATCACGTGTTGTTCCTGCAACAGGTGTTACGATGGTTCGCTCAACGCCTATCAATGCATTTAACAACGATGACTTTCCTACGTTAGGTTGACCGATAATGGCCAATCGCGGTAGATCAGGTTCTTCTGTTTCACCTTCATCAAAAAGTTTGACGAGTGCATCCAGCAATTCACCTGTACCACTTCCATTAATGGATGATAATCCAAAAACTTCACCGAGACCCAATGCATAAAACTCGCCTGATTCATTTTGCCGCATGGCATTGTCGGCTTTATTGGCCACAACCAAAACAGGTTTTTTTGATTTGCGCAACAGTTTGGCTACGTCCTTATCAAGATCCGTTAACCCTTCGGTAACATCCACCACAAATAAAATAATGTTTGCTTCGTCCACTGCAAGCTGCACCTGACGTTGAATTTCTTTTTCAAAAACATCCCCGCTCTGATGTATATAACCACCGGTATCAATTAAGGAAAATGTTCTTCCATTCCACTCCACTTTTCCATAATGACGGTCGCGGGTAACACCTGCCATCTCATCTACAATAGCCTTTCGCGACTCTGTAAGCCTGTTAAAAAATGTTGATTTGCCAACATTCGGCCGACCCACAATTGCAACAATATTTGCCATAATTTCTCTTTCCTCTATATATTATTCTTCATAACCGAATCTGCGTAACGCTTGTTCGTCATCGCGCCAGTTATCAACTACTTTAACGGTGAGCTCTAGAAAAACTTTTTTCTGAACTACTGCTTCTATTTTTTTTCTTGATTCGGTACCGAGTTTCTTAATGGCAGCACCTTGTTTTCCCAATAGTATCGCCTTCTGCGATTCACGCGTAACAAAGATATAGGCACTGATGCGGTCCATGTCATCGGCTTCTTTATACGACATCACTTTCACTTCCACAGAATAAGGGATTTCCTTCTGGTAATAGGAAAGAATTTTTTCACGAATGATCTCCGCAGTAAAAAACCGCATATCACGATCACTCATCGAATCATCTTTTTCGAAATAGGGTGGTGCTTCAGGAAGCAAGTCTAATATTCCCTTTAAAAGTACATCCAGGTAAAATTTATGCAAAGCCGATATGGGGAAAATTTCTTTTGGATGAAGTTCCTCCTGCCAATGTTTGCTCACAGCCTCCACCTTTTCCTGGTCAGCGAGGTCCACTTTATTGATCACAACATATAAAGGCACATTACTGCTTACTAGCTTCTCCTTTATTTCCGCTTCAATATTAAGGTCATCAATCTCCGTAATATATAAAAGGATATCAGCATCGGCAAATGATTCCTCTACAGCACCCATCATTCTTTCATGGAGCCTGTAAACCGGTTTGATTAGTCCGGGTGTATCGCTGAAAACAACCTGGTAGTCATCGCCATTTAAGATGCCTTTGATACGGTGACGGGTGGTTTGGGCCTTACTATTCACAATAGAAAGGTCGTAGCCCAACATGGCATTCATCAAGGTTGACTTACCTGCATTGGGTTTGCCCACTATTGCAACAAATCCTGCTTTATGACTCATGGCTGCAAAAGTAAGTCAATTGGCCTTGTGATATCTCTTAATTAGGCTTTAAGTTGCAGAAATCAAAGTCGAATGTACTGCTGTCTCGGGCTGATAATGATTACCATTAAGTAATTGCAGCTCTTTGCTTGGAATGATCGCTACAATAAATTGAGCTCCATTCTTATCTTTGCCGTCCTTCTTCGGAATCAATAATGTCAACAGAAAAATATAATCAACGCGGTGTTTCTGCAAGCAAGGAAGACGTGCATGCTGCCATCAGGGACCTGGATAAAGGATTGTTCCCAAAAGCTTTCTGCAAAATTGTACCTGATTATTTAACGGGCGATGAAAATTACTGCCTGGTGATGCATGCCGATGGAGCCGGAACCAAATCTTCATTGGCATATGCTTATTGGAAAGAAACAGGCGATTTAAGTGTTTGGAAAGGCATTGCACAGGATGCATTGGTAATGAACCTTGACGATTTAATTTGCGTTGGTGCAATTGATAAAATTATTCTATCATCAACGATTGGAAGGAATAAGCAGTTAATTCCTGCTGAAGTAATTGCGGCTATCATTAATGGAACAGAAGAGTTGATAAATGAATTGCGACAATACGGAATTAATATATATACTACTGGAGGTGAAACAGCAGATGTTGGCGACCTTGTCCGCACCATTATAGTGGATAGTACTGTTACCTGTCGTCTTAAAAGAAACAGTGTAATAAATAATGCAAACATTGCTGATGGTGATGTGATTGTCGGGCTTGCCTCTTGTGGTCAGGCTACTTATGAAAAAGAATACAATGGTGGCATGGGCAGCAACGGGCTAACATCTGCACGGCACGATGTATTTGCAAAGTCTATTGCAGAAAAATATCCAGAGACTTTTGACAGTTCTCTATCACCATCAGTAACCTATAGCGGTTCAAAATCACTGACGGAAAAAATTGCTGTCACGCAAGATGGAAAACAATTATCAATTGATGCCGGCAAACTAGTGTTATCGCCTACCCGGACTTATGCTCCCATCATTAAAGTAATACTTGGCAAATTCAGTGATGAAATTCATGGCCTGGTTCATTGCAGTGGTGGCGGACAAACAAAGGTTATGCATTTTATTGAAAATGTACATATCATTAAAGACAAATTGTTTCCCATCCCTCCTCTTTTTCAATTAATACAAAAAGAATCCGGTACAGCATGGAAAGAAATGTATACGGTTTTTAATATGGGTCACCGAATGGAAATCTATACAGATGCTGAAACTGCTAAAGAAATTATTTCAATTGCCGGAAGCTTTAATGTTGACGCACAAATAATTGGTAAGGTTGAAAAGGCTGCAGCTAAAAAACTGACGATTCAATCTGAGAAGGGTGTTTTCGAATGGCATTAACCCGTGATTAGGTGATTATGTGACTAAGTGACTATGTAATTACGTGATTTTTTCCAAAGTCAAAATTGTTGTTTGCAACGATTCCCTTAATTCTTTAAATACACAAGTTATTGCCTATTTTTGCCGCTTAATATATATAGATTAGATGTTATCCAAACTTGAATCATTAGTTGCCCGCTATTATGAGATTGAAACACAGCTCAGCGATCCGGGGGTTATTAGTGATATGACACGCTTTAAACAACTCAATAAACAGTATAAAGAACTGGAACAGGTAGTTGCCGCTTATAATGACTATAAAAATGTATTGAGCAACCTTGATCATGCACGCGAAGTGATGATGAATGAGAAAGATGAAGAGTTTCGTGCAATGGCCAGAAAGGAAATTGAAGAGCTGGAACCAAAAAAACTGGAGCTGGAGCAGCATGTTCAGTTTTTGCTTTTACCTCAAGACCCGCAAGACAGTCGCCATGCAATCGTTGAAATTCGCGCCGGAACGGGTGGTGATGAAGCCAGTATTTTCGCTGGAGACTTATACAGAATGTACACGCGTTATTGCGAAGGAAGAGGATGGAAAACAGAACTGGTGGATTTCAGTGATGGAAATACAGGCGGGTATAAAGAGGTTATTTTTAATGTAAATGTGGATGGTGCATACGGTGTACTGAAGTATGAATCAGGTGTCCACCGTGTGCAGCGCGTGCCTGAAACAGAAACACAAGGACGTGTGCATACATCTGCAGCTACTGTTGCTGTATTGCCTGAAGCCGATGAAGTAGATGTGGAATTAAATCCCGCAGATATTGAAATGCAGACCTCACGTTCAGGTGGTGCCGGTGGCCAGAATGTAAACAAGGTAGAAACAAAGGTGCAGTTAACGCATAAGCCTTCAGGAATTGTTGTAGTATGTCAGATAGAACGATCACAACATGGAAACCGTGAACGTGCCATGGTTATGCTGCGCACCAAGTTGTACGAAATTGAATTAGAGAAACACAATGATGGTATCGCTCAGAAACGCAAAACCATGGTAAGTACCGGTGATCGTTCTGCAAAAATCCGCACCTACAATTATGCGCAGAGTCGTGTTACCGATCACCGTATTAATCTCTCCATGCACAATCTTCCTGCTTTTATGAATGGTGATATCCAGGAATTCATTGACGCACTGCAATTGGCAGAGAATACAGAAAAAATGAAGGAAGCAGCAACGTTATAAAATAATATATATAAACAGCGATACTATTTTTTTATAATACATGACCAGGCAACAATTAGTTGAACAAATAAAAATTAAGCGATCCTATTTATGCGTAGGTCTTGATCCTGATATTAAAAAAATACCTGCGCACTTACTATCCGAGCCTGATCCGATTTTCGCTTTCAATAAAGCGATCATTGATGCTACCGGTAAGTTTGCCGTTGCATACAAGCCCAATCTTGCCTTTTATGAAAACATGGGTGCCAAAGGGTGGTCTGCACTTGAAAAAACCCTTGCTTATATTCCGAAAGATTGTTTCACCATTGCCGATGCCAAACGTGGTGACATAGGCAACACCTCGTTATTATATGCCAGGGCTTTTTTTGATCAAATGAGTTTTGATTCTGTTACCGTTGCTCCATATATGGGCGAAGATTCTGTTAAACCATTTCTTGAGTTTAAGGGTAAATGGGCTATCGTATTAGCTTTAACTTCAAACAAAGGCGCTGATGATTTTCAATTTTTAAAAGTGGCAAAATCAAATCACGGAGATAACGATCAATTGCTTTTTGAAATGGTTTTGAAAAAATGTGCTTCCTGGGGCGATATTAATAATATGATGTTTGTAGTTGGTGCTACCCAAGCCGATATGATCAATCGAGTAAGAAAGGTAGTACCTGATCATTTTTTATTGGTTCCGGGTGTTGGTGCGCAAGGCGGTGATTTGGCAGCAATTTCCCGGTCAGGATTAAATAAAGATTGTGGATTGCTAATCAATTCATCCCGCCAGATCATTTATGCCGGTAATGGAAATGATTTTGCTGAAAAAGCAGGAGAAGAAGCTAAAAAAGTGCAAAAGGAAATGGACTTATTATTAAAAGAAGCCGGTCTGTAATTTATTTTTCTTATTGTTGCTTTACTATTGTTTGCCGACGCTGTAAACAGTAAACTTGCACAATTAATTAACTATTTATGGAATTTAAGCCTACGGAAAACCAAGAGATGATAGCGCAAACTGTGCGCAACTTTGCTGATAAACATATTCGTCCTAAAATGATGGAATGGGACGAAAGTCAGGAGTTTCCGTTAGAAGTTTTTAAAAAAATGGGAGAACTCGGCCTCATGGGTATTCTGGTTCCACATGAATACGGAGGTGCTGAATTTGGCTATTTTGAATATGTAACGGCCATAGTGGAAGTTGCCAGAGTTTGCGGTTCAATTGGCTTGAGCATGGCTGCCCACAACTCACTTTGTACAGGCCACATCATGGCATTTGGCAATGCTGACCAAAAGAAAAAGTATTTATCAAAATTGGCCACCGGTGAATGGATCGGGGCCTGGGGTTTAACGGAAGCAAATACAGGCAGTGATGCATTACGAATGAGCTGTGTTGCAGTGCAAGACGGCGATCATTGGGTGATTAACGGCACTAAAAACTGGATTACACATGGTAAATCAGGTGATGTAGCAGTAGTCTTGGCGCGAACAGGTGCATTACTTGACTCACGCGGCATTACAGCATTTATTGTTGAAAGAAATACACCTGGATTTAGAGCGGGTAAAAAAGAAAATAAACTGGGAATGCGCGCCAGTGAAACGGCAGAAATGATTTTTGAAGATTGCCGTATACATAAAAGCCAAGTATTGGGTACCGTAGGAGAAGGTTTTATTCAGTCGATGAAAGTGCTGGATGGAGGACGTATATCAATTGCAGCTTTATCATTGGGAATCGCTAAAGGAGCTTTTGATGCTGCCTTGAAATATTCAAAAGAACGCGAGCAGTTTGGCCAACCGATCTCGAATTTTCAAGCCATCTCTTTTAAGTTGGCTGATATGGCTACACAAATTGAAGCTGCAGAATTGTTAACTTTTCAAGCCGCCGACCTTAAAAACAGGGGCCTTGCTGTTACAAAACAATCGGCTTTTGCAAAATATTATGCATCGGAAGTGGCCGTAAAGGTCTCCACAGAAGCTGTTCAGATTTTTGGTGGCTATGGTTACACAAAGGATTTTCCGGTAGAAAAGTTTTATCGTGATTCGAAACTCTGCACCATTGGCGAAGGCACCTCTGAAATTCAGAAATTGGTCATTGCCCGCAGTATCCTGAAAGACTAGCAACTGCTATTCTTATTCGTTTTAAAAACTTACTTCTACATCGAATAATTGCTGCTTTATAAGCAATCCTTCACTACGGAGCACCGCTTTCATTATTGCTTTTTGTATGGTTTTAATCCGTTTTCATTTCAGATTTACTGTCATTTGTAACATATTCATTAATTATAGGTAAATTCATAGGGCTGATACATAGTATTTTTAATAAACCTAAGGCCATGAACACAATGAATAAGGCCGCTGTTCGTTTCTTTTTAGATGATGATGAAAAAAATCAATAATAAATCAATTACTTTGCAGGAACAATCAAGAATATACCCTCAAATCACAATGAAAAAAGTAACTGTGCTCCTGCTTCTTGCACTATTTATTGGCAGCCTGTATTCCTGCAAATCAAGGGAAAAATGCCCTGCTTATGGGTATCATCATCCCGCTCAAAACAGTAAGGTTATCGAAGGATAATATTCCTTACTAATTAAATATACTTTGCCCGGTGCAACTTAAATGAGGTACCGGTTTTTTCATGCCTTTTTTTATCGTCAAACTGCAGATAAGTACATTCTCAAGTCAAAAAACTCAATAAACTTTAGAAACATTTTTAGTTTCCATTGATAATCAAGCATTTATTATTTTTCAGGAAACGTTATATCTGAAAATAGTTTCCATAGTTTTGCCGCCAATCAATGAAAACAGAAGATAGAATAATTGCGGCAGCCGGAGAACTTTTCTTCCGCCATGGAATTAAAAGTATTACGATGGATGATGTTGCCACTCATCTTGGTATGAGCAAAAAGACCATTTATCAGTTTTATGCTGACAAAGACGCCATCGTTTCAGCGCTAACCGACGTTGAATTAAATACACAGCACCTGGAAATGGAAGAAGCCAGGAGAACATCAGTAAATGCTATCGATGAAATTTTTAAAACGATGAGCTGCCTTTCCAGAACATTTGTGAAGATCAATGCCAATGTTTTTTACGACATGCAAAAATTTCATCCAGGATCTTGGAATCGTTTTCATGACTTTAAGGAAAAGAATATGTTGGTCTTTGTGGAGGAAAATTTACAAAGCGGTATGAAAGATGAACTCTACAGAAATGATCTAAATGCTAAAATTATGGCAAAATTTCGAATGGAAGAAGTTGCAATGGCATTCAATCCACTAATATTTCCCCCTGATAAATATAATATTAAAGAAGTGCAAATGATTTTATTGGATCACTTTGTACATGGCATAACAACATTAAAAGGACATAAGCTGATTAATAAATACAAAGAAATTAAAGAAGAAGATTAAAATTATTCGCAAAACAATTCGATTGTTACTATATATATTGGACTAATATAATTTGTTAATAAATCTATGAAACTACAACTTACCTTTACACTACTTTTTATTTCTGTCATTCTAAATGCCCAGGAAGTCACAAAACTTACGTTGGCCCAGTCAATTGATTATGCATTGCAAAACAATGTGAATGTCAAATCTTCAAAAGCGGATGAAGAAATAGCGCATCAGAAAGTGAATGAACTGAAAGGCTTTGGAACGCCGCAGATAAATGGTGAAGCAACTTTGAACGATTTTCTGCAAATACCAGTTACTGTTCTGCCTGAATCATTTGAAGATCAATTTGGAACACGAACCGTAAAATTTGGAACAAAATACACTGCTGTAGCTGGGTTGTCTGCAACTCAACTACTTTTTGATGGCAGTTATATTGCCGGTTTGCAGGCCTCGCATACTTACGAGGATTTGAGCACAAAAAAAACAACACAAACAAGAATTGAAACTGCCGTAGCCGTAGCCAAAGCCTATTATGGTGTTTTGGTTAGCAAGGAAAGATTAATTCTTATAAATAATAATGTTGACAGGTTAAAAAAACTTCGTGATGACATCAAGATCACGTATGAAACAGGCCTGGCAGAGAAACTCGATTACGACCGTGCGAATTTAACTTATAATAATCTTGTGATTCAGCAAATTAATACTGAGCGCATGGTTGACATTTCCTATAAGTTGTTAAAATTTCAAATGGGAATGGATTTAAAAAAACCAATTGACCTGACCGATAAATTAGATCTCAGCCAATTGGAAAACTTCTCTCTTCCTGATTCAGCAGACCCAGCAATGAGAATCGAATATTCCGTACTGCAGACATCAAGGCGTTTGCAGGAGCTGGATTTGAAAAGATATAAATCAGCATATTATCCGAGTTTAGTTGCTTTTGGAAACTTTAGCACAAGTGGATATCGCGATGAATTCACAATTTTCAATCCTGACTATAAATGGTACCCTACTTCAATAATTGGATTAACGCTAAAGGTTCCAATCTGGGATGGATTGCAGCGCAGTTCAAAGATTAAGCAATCAAAAATGGAACTACAGAAACTTGAATATGCAAAGGAGAATTTAGTAAAGTCCATCGATTTTGAATATGCTAATGCGAAAACAAATCTTGAAAACAACATGGCTTTATTGGAAACAAATAAGAAAAACAGAGAGATCGCTACTGAAATAGTTCGTGCCTCTCAGATAAAATTTGATAACGGCATTGGCTCCAGCCTTGAAGTTGTAGATGCTGAATCTTCGTTAAAAGAAGCGGATACTAACTATTTCGCAGCGTTATATGCTGCAATTATTTCCAAAATTGATCTCGAAAAATCATTAGGGAACTTACATTACTAATCAAAACAAACTAAATAATTTACAACTACATATATATATTAATTAATTATGAAAAAAATATTTGTTTTTATTATTGGAACACTAATCATTTCCTGCTCTAATAGCGGATCTGGAGACAAGAAAGCTGAATTGGTTAACCTGAAAAAAGAACAGGCTGCTATACAGGAAAAAATAAATAAGCTTGAATTAGAATTGGCGGCCAGTGACACTGGTTCAAATAGCGGTGCAAAAGAAATTATTGTTACAAAAGCAGCGCTTAAGCCATTTATCCATTACATAGAAGTTCAGGCAAAGGTTGATGGCGATGAAAATGTTATTGTCAGCTCAGAAGTTCCGGGAACTATTACCAAAATAAATGTACAAGTAGGCGAGCAAGTTAGCAAAGGAACAATTCTTGCCGAATTAGACGCCGCTGCAACATTAAAAGCAATTGAAGAAGCACAGAACCAACTTGACTTTTCAAATACTTTATATATGAAGCAAAAATCACTTTGGGATCAAAAAGTGGGCAGCGAAGTGCAATACCTGACAGCAAAAAATAATTATGAATCCGGTGTTAAACGCATGGCAACTTTAAAGGAGCAACTTGCCATGACGAAAATAAAATCACCCATCAAAGGTACTGTAGACGCTGTTGACATTAAAATTGGTCAGTCAGTACAGCCCGGAATGCCTTATTTACGTGTGGTAAATCTTTCCAGTCTTAAGGTGAAAGCTGAAGTTGCAGAAGCTTATGTTTCAAAAGTCAAAAAAGGAAATGAAGCTTTGATTGTTTTTCCGGATGCAGGAAAAGAGATTACAAGCAACCTGAGCTATTCCGGAAATGTAATTGACCCGTTGAACAGAACATTCAGGGTAGAAGTTGCATTGGGAAATAAGGTCAGTGATTTAAGACCGAATATGGTTGCACAGTTAAAAATTGTTGATTACAAATCACTGCGCGCTATCTCTGTACCAATAAATTTAATTCAAACAGGTGACGAAGGTCAATATCTATTTGTTGCAGAAGGAAATAAAGGAAAATCAACTTCACATAAAAGGATAGTTAAAACAGGAATCACCTACAATGGCGTAGTAGAAATCATCAGCGGATTAAATGAAGGCGATCAGATAATTACAACCGGTTATCAAGACCTTGTTGAAGGACAAGCGCTAAACTTTTAATCTGCCAATCTTTATATACAACTACAACTTCAGAATTGTTCGATCAACAATTCAGAAAAACAATAAAACTGAGACAAATGAAAGATATTTTCAAAGAATTTAAACCCAGCAGCTGGGCCATTAATAACCGAACAAGTGTATTCATATTAACTATCATCATTACACTTGCCGGGATTTCCGCATACAATACACTTCCTAAAGAAAATTTCCCGGACATTTCTTTGCCCAACGTTTATGTAAGTGTGGTTTATCCCGGTACATCACCAAAGGATATGGAAAACCTGGTTGTACGCCCTATCGAAAAACAATGCAAAGGAATTGCAGGCGTAAAAAAAATCAAGAGTAATTCATTGCAGGATTATGCCAACGTGGTTATTGAATTTAATTCCGACGTTAAAATAGAAGATGCAAAAAGAAAAGTACAGGAAGCGGTAGATAAGGCCAAGAACGATCTGCCAACAGACCTTCCCAGCGATCCTGATATTCAGGAAATCAATTTTGCCGACCTCCCAATTATGTATGTCAACATTTCAGGAAACTACGATCTTAATAAACTAAAACGTTATGCCGATGATGCTAAAGATCAGATGGAATCGTTGAAAGAAGTAAGAAAAGTTGAAGTAATTGGTGCATTAGAACGTGAAATACAAATAAATGTTGACATGTTGAAGATGCAAGCTTCAGATATCAGCATGAGCGATATTGAAAATGCAGTTAAGTATGAAAACATGTCTGTCCCCGGTGGATCTATCAGAATCAATGATGGTACTCGCAGGTCGCTAAGTGTTTCAGGGGAATTTACCAGTGTGGACCAATTGAAAAACATGGTGATAAAATCAATTCATGGTGCTCCTATTTACTTGAAGGAAATTGCTGATGTAAAAGATTCTTTTAAAGAGCAGGAAAGTTATGCCCGCCTTGCCCATAAAAATGTTATCACATTAAGTATTGTAAAACGCAGTGGAGAAAACCTTATAGAAGCAAGTGATAAAGTAGTAAGCATCGTTGAAAACTTACAAAAAAACTCTTGGCCTTCTGACCTTCAGGTAACTTTAACAGGCGACCAAAGTGAGCAAACACGCACAACTTTACATGATTTGATTAACACGATAATTATTGGATTTATTCTGGTAAGTATCATCCTGATGTTTTTCATGGGTACCACCAATGCATTCTTTGTTGCCATGTCGGTTCCCCTTTCTATGTTTATCGCCTTTTTAATTATGCCCACCATCGGATTTACGTTGAACATGATTGTATTGTTCTCTTTCCTGCTTGCACTTGGTATTGTTGTAGATGATGCCATTGTGGTAATTGAAAACACACATCGAATATTCAACAATGGAAAACGAGATATTGTTACGGCTGCGAAAATGGCGGCCGGCGAAGTATTTCTTCCTGTATTATCCGGAACTCTAACAACATTAGCTCCCTTTATTCCATTAGCATTTTGGAAAGGCGTTATTGGCAAGTTTATGTTCTTCCTGCCCATTACACTTATCATCACCTTAATGGCATCCTTGCTCGTAGCATATATTATAAACCCTGTTTTTGCGGTGGCATTTATGAAACCGCACAATGAAAGTGACCATAAGCCACGAAAAGGGTTAAAGATAACCACCGTTATTTTCATTGCGCTTGCAGCAATATTTTATGTAGGCGGGAATTTTGGTATGGGGAATTTCATTTTACTGGTATATATATTAAATCTGCTCAACCGTTTCTGGCTACATGGCGTAATTATTAAATTTCAGACCAAGGTTTGGCCTTCTATTCAAAACAGCTATCAACGCCTTTTAACAAAAGCTTTGCATCGTCCATGGACAATGATGGGAGGTACATTTACATTGCTGATTATTTCTTTTGTAATGATTAGTGTCCGAAATGGCGGAATTAGTTTCTTCCCTACTGCCGATCCTAACTTTGTTTTTGTTTACACCAGTTTACCAATTGGTACAAACCAGGCTTATACCGATTCCGTTACAAAAATTGTTGAAAGCCGTGTTTATGGTGCGCTGGGTGAAACGAATCCACTTGTTAAATCTGTAATCGCCAATGTTGGGATTGGTGTAACCGATCCGCAAGATGAAGATCAGGGATACTATGCAAATAAGAGTAAAGTTAGCGTAGCATTTGTAGCGTTTGGACAAAGAGAAGGAAAGTCAACACTTATTTATCTTGATAAAATCCGTAAAGCAGTGAAAGGCATTGCCGGTGCTGAAATAACTGTTGCACAAGAACAGGGCGGTCCACCGGTTGGCAAGCCTGTAAGTATTGAAATAACAGGTGATAACATAAATGACCTGATTGCAACCAGCAAAGCTTTAAAGGTTCACCTTGATGCTGATAAAATTGAGGGTGTGGAAGAATTGAGAAGTGATTTACAGGACAACAAACCACAGATTGCCTTTATTATTGACAGAGAAAGAGCAAACAGGGAAGGCATCAGTACAGGACAAATTGGTAATGAAATCAACATGGCTGTATTGGGACGTGAAGTTTCTAAATACAGGGATGTGAAAGATGATTACAAAATCATGTTGCGCTATCGGGAAGATCAGCGTAATAATGTTGACATGTTGAAAAACCTGAAAATATTATATAGAGACATGTCGATGAATGGTGCCGTTCGTGATGTGCCATTAACGGCTTTTGCCGATGTCAAATACAACAACACTTATGGTGCGATAAAACGAAAAAACCAAAAACGCATTGTTACACTTTCCTCTAACGTACTTACGGGATACAATGAAAATGCAGTAGTTGCGCAAGTGCAGAATGCTATGAAGGATTTTAAAGCACCTTCGGGAGTAAATATCCGTTTTGCAGGTTCTCAGGAAGAACAAGCTGAGACTGGTGCATTTCTGGGTAATGCATTACTAATTTCACTTGGATTGATCTTCCTAATACTCGTAACACAATTTAATTCACTAGGAAAAACAGTAATCATTTTAGTAGAAATTGTATTCAGCTTGATTGGTGTGTTAATTGGTTTTAGTATTTTCAATATGGAATTCTCTATTGTAATGACCGGTGTTGGTGTAGTAGCATTGGCGGGAATTGTAGTACGAAATGGAATTCTACTAGTAGAATTTACAGATCTGTTGAAAGAACAAGGTATGTCAACATTCGATGCCGTTGTTGAAGCAGGACGTACCAGGATGACGCCCGTAATCTTAACAGCAATGGCAACAATTTCAGGTTTGATTCCATTAGCTGTAGGATTCAACATTGACTTCGTAACCTTGTTCACTGAGTTTAATCCGCATATTTATTTCGGTGGTGATAGCACAGCATTCTGGGGGCCACTATCCTGGACGATGATATTCGGACTAGGATTTGCAACCTTCCTAACCTTATTTATGGTTCCTGTTATGTATTTACTTTCCGATAAGGCCAAGCTTGGATTAAAGAAAATCTCAAATAGAAATGGTAATGGACAAGGTGGTAAGGCAGATGTTTTACAAACGGAGTCTTTATCAACCAATTGAAATATATAAACACCTGCTTAAAAAAAACCTCGTTTGAAAAGACGAGGTTTTTTTATTACTATTTGCTGGCGCTAGTTTGCAACTAGTATCAACATGATTTTATTTACTAAACAAATAGAGAAGGTTATGTTATCTTTATTTTCTTTGCACCCAACAAAATTAATCATGCCTCAAAATTATACTTATAGCAAAATCAGGAAAGCAATAACTATTTCATTCTTGTTAATGTTGTCAACTACCCTCTCCTACTCCCAGGCAGGAAAATTGAAAAAGACAGAATTATTCTGTATTCCCACTGCTAAATTCAACAATGCTGCTTCCGGGTATAGTTTTAAGGTTGCCGTTGACAGTAAAGAAAACATTGCCTTTAATGCCTGCTCTTTGCCCTGCATTTTTATTTACAACGCGAAAGGTGAACAGCTCGATAGTATTAAATTGCCTTTCACCTCCTGTGTTAGAAATTTGGAATTTGATGAGAATGACAACCTATTAATCATGGATAATGATGAACTGAGCATTTATCAGTATGACGCTGAACATAAAAAACTGGAATATCACCCTTATCAGAAACCGGAGGATTGGTTTAATTTGATGAATCATTATTACAAGAGTTTTGAAATATCGACTATTCCTACCTATTACAGCAACAATGATTACTTACAGGATTTTTATTTCACAAGATTCAATTATTCTTACAACTTGTACTTTAATTATAAGAACGGTTATATATATCAGTGCCATTATAATTTCATTAAAAAAATTGAAAACCATAAAATGTATTCTAACCAGAAAAAAGGGAATTACTGGTTGTCGGACAACATCTCCATACGGTCAAAGATTTTAAAGATTGATGATGAAAACAAAACCGTCATCTACTACGATCGTTTTTATAATCTCATTTTTGAAGACTTTATCAATGGTACCATCATCGTGAACCCCGCCCTTGAACCTAACTCAGAAGCAGCACGCTTTGACTATTCCACCAATAAGAATCAAGACAGAATTTTTGGTATCAGCGCCTTCAATAAACAAACAATAGTTATTTCGAGCTGGGAGTAGTTTATTCAATCGCCTGTTTTTAAGCAAGCTGTTTACTAAATAATATTAACTACCCTTTCCATACAGGGCTTAGCCTTACCAGCAGAAAGATTACAAAAGGTTTTGGTGATGGTCACTAAAGTCAAAAAAAAATCCCGATTTGATGTCGGGATATTCTTTTGTAGCTTTATAATTGTATTATGCTTCTCCTGCTTTAGCAAGCGGAAGTATATATACGTAAGACTTCTCATCAGCACGTTTTTTAAACATAACAGTGCCTTCAGTTAAAGCAAAAAGTGTATGATCTTTTCCAATGCCAACATTTTCACCGGGAAAATGTTTGGTGCCACGTTGACGAACTATAATGTTGCCGGCAATAACCCTTTGTCCACCGAAAATCTTGATGCCCAGTCGTTTGCTATGTGATTCACGTCCGTTTCTCGAACTTCCGACGCCTTTTTTATGTGCCATTTTCTGCTTTTATTAATTGAATGTGATTAACCTGAAATTTTATCAACCTGAATTTTTGTAAAGAACTGGCGGTGACCATTCATTTTTTGGTAACCTTTTCTACGTTTTTTCTTAAAAATCAGCA
>JANOXC010000009.1:0-7833 GCA_031418215.1 Bacteroidota bacterium | reverse complement strand
TCTGATCAGCTTTAGCTACTTACTGCCACGTTTTATAAGGAAAATTGTATAATTTTAAGTTTACGTTTTTTATCAAAATAAGCGCCGGGCTGAACGAACATGGATGCGCCACATCGCCAAGCCGCTGACGTTGTGCGTCATGCTAATGCGAAAGCCTATACCAAATAATAATTAAGTTTTTTTGGTGCTGTACTACTGAATTATACATGGTAAATAAATAGCTATTTAATCATTTTATGAAAAAAATATTAATCCACTTTTGTTTTTTTTTATATATACAAACTGCTTTTTCCCAAAACTTGCCCCTTCAAAGTATTGGCGAGGAAATAGATGTAATACTACAAAAAATTGCTGCTGAAAAAGACGAAAACAAACGAATTGATTTAATTGCCAGTATCTATACAACCAGAGTCGAAATGAATCCGAATTGGGTTATAGAAACAGCTCAAAAACTTCTTGAACAATCACGAAAAAATAAAGATATAATAGGAGAAGCATCTGCATCAAGCCTGTTTGGACAAGGATATCGTTTAGCGGGAAACAGCATTAAAGCATTGAACAATCATCATAGAGCATTGGCAACGGCAGAAAAAACCGGAAACCAATCATTATTGGCACTTGTCGAAAACCAAATGGGCCACATTTACAAAGACCGGGAAGACAATGACAAAGCAATTAGTATTTATCTATTAGGTTTAGAGCATGCTACAAAAGGAAAAAATAATGCAATTCTAAGTGCTCTTTTGTGGAACCTGGGTGCTGTTTATCTTGCAGCAAATAAATTAGATTCTGCATTAATGTATTCACAAAGAGCTTATGAGCTTTGCCTGCAAATTAATTTTAAAATTAATCTGCCATACATACTTTCAAATTTAGGCAGCATTCAAAGCAAGTTAGGGAATACACAGCTTGCAATTGCGTATTATGATATGGCAGCGAAAGAGGCTTTGAAAATTCAGTCAATCCGATACCTGAATTTGGCATACACAGGTTTAGCCCAACATTACTATAATTTTACCCAAACCGATTCCAGTTTGGTTTATGCAAAAAAAGCTATAGCTGTAGTAGATAGTACTTTCTTCTTTTACTTAAGTATTAAACCTGCAAAGCTACTAACCGATATTTATGAAAACAGCAATTGTGATAGCACTTTAAAATATGCAAAGATTTTCAAAGCAGCGAATGATACATTATATAATACCAAGGCAAATCAGCAAATTCAATTAATGACTTTTGAAGAAGATTTGCGTCAGCAGGAATTAACAGCTGAAAAAATAAAAGCAGAAGAACAGCGAAAAGAAAATATCCAATACACATTAATTGCATTCGGCATTATTACTCTTCTTATTCTCTATTTATTACTCAGTCGTAGTTTTATCACCAATACAAAAATCATTGAGTTTTTTGGAGTAGTGGCATTGTTAATTGTATTTGAATTCCTCAATTTATTGCTACATCCTTTTTTAGAGCGCATCACATATCATTCACCTGTGCTAATGTTGCTAGCATTGGTTTGCATTGCGGCATTTCTTGTACCAATTCATCATAAATTAGAAAAATGGGCAACAGGTAAACTGGTGGAGAAGAATAAACAGATACGACTGGCAGCGGCGAAAAAAACGATTAAGCAATTAGGTGAAAATCCTTAAATCTTGTAAGACGAGAAGCACGAACGCACAACAAAAGTATTTGCAAAAGTAGGGCTGGACAATGAAACTTCAGCTATTTACTACTATCAGCAGCGGTTCGGGCTCGACGTTCAATGTTCAGCTTTTATTTTTAACTTCAACAAAATATTTTCAATTGGGCATTTGTACCGGGCTGGACGTTCAATGAATTCCCTGCCTTCGCAAATACTCAACGTTGTGCATCATGCGATTGAACACTCTAATAAAATAACCAACCAAAACTAAATGGCAGACATTAAAGACGAAGAGCATTTAGATAATCCGATAAACAATCAATCGGAAAATCCTCCTGACGATATTACTCCTACTGCTGACACAGAGATTATTAACCCAAATCAAGAAACCGAAAATATGGAAGTACATCATCATGCTCATCACGATGGAAAGAAAAACTTGAAAACTTATTTTTGGGAATTTCTCATGTTGTTCTTCGCTGTATTTTGTGGTTTTTTAGCAGAGTTCCAGTTGGAACATGTAATAGAAAATCAGCGTGAAAAGAGGTATATGAAATCAATGGTTGAAGACCTAAAGCAGGATTCAGCTTTTTTAGCTTTAAGTATCGAGAAGCTGATTCCTTATCATTTACAATGGCTGGATTCAACAGTAAATTTACTACAAAGCCCAGATATAAAAAGCAATGGCAGGCTAGTCTATCAGGCATTTTTGGTGGCTACTGGTTGGACTTACAATTTCCACCCCACAGAACGCACTTTATCTCAACTGCATAGTGCAGGATTTCATCTTATAAGGAATACTAATGCAACATATGCAATCAGCAAGCTGGAAACACAATACAAAATATTAAACACGCAGACTAAACCGTTTTTGGAAAATTTGCAAAACGATATTGACATTTCTGCATGGGTATTTGCTGACAGGGTTATAACAGACAAAATCGCAACCACTGCATTTAAAAATTTTTCTGAATCTTCTGTTGACTTACAATTGTCAGACGTACCTGAATCAGCAACAATTAATGTAGAAAATAAAGAAGGCATTAACTCTTATGTTGAAAAACTTAAGAAATATGGTTTTTACGTGCAATATGTTATGAAGGTGGGGCAGGTTGTTTTATTGAGAGATATAAGCAAAACAATAGAAGTTTTAAAGAAAGAATATCATCTTAATTGATTTCGGAAAGGCACGAACGCACAACAAGCGGCTTGCCAAAATGGGGGCGGACGGAAGCCGTGTTTCAACTTTTTGTTTTTCAATTTGGCTTCATATCGGGCAGGTCGTTATTAATTTAGCTATGTGCAAATCATCAACTTTTATTTATAAATTTAGCTTCTGTTAGCCGGGGCGGACGAATATCTATTACCCCCACTTCGGCAAGCCATGTTCGTTAGTTGGCTGCAATGCTGCCTATTTTCGTGAGAGACAATGCTGGACGATAATTTTAAGACTGAAAAAGCATCCCACTAAAAGCTATTCTAAAAATTGTATTTATGAAAATAAAAAGTATCGTAGCAATTTTTCTGATGGGGATATCTCATCAATTATTTGCCCAGGCTTATCGCAATGGTTTATATTTTCCGCTTGAATTTAAAAAAGCTTATGAGAAAGGCACACGAAAATCAGACGGCAGTGTATCATCCGCCTACTGGCAAAACAGGTCTGAGTATAAATTAAAAGCGAGAATTGATCCGTATAAGAAGTTGCTCAACGGTGAAGCTACAATAACATATTTTAATGACAGCCCGGATACATTACGTCAGTTGGCCTTTCACACATACCACGATTATTATAAGCCAGGAGCAGCGAGGCAGGGTTTTTTTAGCAAAGACAATTTCCCATCCACTGAAGGTGTAATTATTGACACACTCCTCGTAAACAATCAAAGTATTCATTTGAATAATTCAGACAGCTTAACACACAACGGAACATATTATAACCTCTCTTTAAAAAAGCCATTAGCACCTAAAGGTTCCATTCAACTTCAGATTAAATGGCATTATACAATTCCTGGGAAGGGTTTTGAGCGCAGTGGTGCAATTGACAGCACCTCAATGTTCATTGCTTACTGGTATCCTGAAATGGCTGTGTACGATGATATTGACGGATGGGATCGAATTGTATATAACGCAGCAACAGAATTTTATCACGATTATTCTGATTATGAGATTGAAATTGAAGTGCCGGATAATTTTATGGTGTGGGCATCGGTAGCGCCAACCAATGAAGATGAAGTATATTCAAACGCCTTGCGCGAACGATTAACTAAAGCAAAAAAAAGCACGGAACCCATACAAGTATATTCCAAATATGATTTTAAAGCATCTTCTTCAGGCAACATGTTGATATGGAAGTACACTGCAAAAAAATTTCCCGATTTTTCTTTTGCGTTGAGTGATCATTTTGTGTGGGATGCATGTATGTATAAAGATTCATTGGGCGAATATTTTATAAATACTGCTTATCCTGAAAATCATCGATCATTTAAACAGTGGCTTAAAGGCATTAGCGAAACTTTAAAAATGTTTCATACGGAGTTTCCCCGTTATGCGTTTCCATACAAGTACTTTACAATTTTTAATGGGATGGAAGGAGGGGGTATGGAATTTCCGGGAATTGTAAATAATGAAGCAATAACCAAAGAGCAACTGGAGCAGGGAACCGGGGTAAAGATGAGTGATTTTGATGCAATTCGTTTAGCCACTGGTCATGAAATGTGCCACATGTATTTTCCATTTATGATGGGCCTTCATGAAAAAAAATATGGATGGATGGATGAAGGCATGGCTAATTTTGTATGGCGGTTTTTACATCTGGATTCTGAAATTAAACTTGATCAATCTTACATTGCATCGCAAAGCATGGCTCCAGTTATGGTGCCCAGCCATCTTTTGCAAAATAGCGCAATAAATACTTACACGGTGTCCTACTATTCTTACTATTCATTATACCAGCTTCTGGGCAAACCGCTGTTTGATATATGTTTAAAAACTTACATGGATACCTGGAAGTATAAGCATCCCACTCCATACGACTTTATGTTCACATTCAATAAGGTATCCGGCAAAGACCTTAACTGGTTTTGGAAACAATGGTATTTTGATTGGGGATACATGGATATTGGAATAAAAAGTTTTAAGGATAATGTATTAACGGTGGAAAATACAGGAGGCAGACCAATGCCATTCACTATAAAAGTGAATTTTGCTGATGACACATTTTTACAGCAAGATGTGAGCCCGGCAGTATGGAAGAATACAGCAACGTACATCAAGAGAATTGATGCAAAGAAGAAAATCATATCTGTTGAAATAAAGGTTTTAGACAGTGGAGATGCTGTGGAAGGTAATAATATCCTTATATTTAAAAAGTAAATAATATATGCACATGCAGCCAACAAAAGTATTTGCAAAAGCAGGGCTGGACAATGTAACATCAGCTATGTGCATCCATCAGCAGCGGTTCGGGCTCGACGTTCAATTTTTAGCTTTAGTTCATAACTTCAACAACATATTTTCAATTGGGCATTTGTACAGGGCTGGACAATCAATGAATTCCCTGCCTTCGCAAATACTCGAACGTCGGCTCAGTAGACAAAGTTGTGTAGTAGACAATTAATTCGGTGGACAAAGTCAAGAAAATAGGAGAAGAAACAATTCAGGAATAGTCAGGATTAGAGTTAGTTTTCCAAAAAAAAGATTAAAAGTGTAACAACATCCATTTCAACTAAAACATTATGGAAAGTATAATCAAATTTATTAATTCAATTGATGGCAATTACATCATCATTTTCTTGATTGCCCTATTTTATAGCCTTGAGCGTTTATTGGGCACACCTTTCAAATTTGACAGGCGCATACCTCACTTTTTACACAACTTTGTATTTATGATTGCCTTTTATTTCGCTAACTTGGCTTTTGCTTTGGTACAGGTGGGCATCATTTCATGGTCGTCTGCAAACCAGGTAGGTCTCTTTTACTGGATTGAAATACCTTTGTGGCTTAAAGTCATTCTTGGTGTCATGTGCCTGGATCTTACTTCGTATTGGTTTCATCGCCTGGCTCATACTTCACCCCTGTTTTGGCGGCTCCACCGTGTTCATCACAGCGACACCACGATGGATACCTCCACATTTTTTCGGGGGCATCCGTTGGAAGTTTTAATATTTGGCACATCAAGTATTGTAGCATGCGTAATTTTCGGCATTGCCCTACCCATTTTAGGTGTCTATTTCATTGTGCTTTTGCCTTTCCTGGTAGCGCAACATGCCAACATTCAATTACCCGATTGGACGGATAAAGTTTTTGGGAAAGTGTTTATCACGCCAAACATTCATAAAGTGCATCACGACCAAAACCAGTATTACACTGATTCAAATTTTGCCGACATCTTTGTTTTTTGGGACAAATTATTCGGAACATATAAATATTCGTCAGTTAAATCACGTATTTACGGATTAAAGGAGTTTGACGACACTAAAAAACAAACGTTTTGGTATTTACTTATAAGTCCATTCATAAAAATCAAACGTAATATCAGCGACAAGCCATGACTAAAACCAGTAAAATGTTTGTGATGCTGGATCCAATTCTATTTTGCTGACAGTTTGGGCTTTTAGTTCAAAAAAAACGATGGACAATTATTACTGACATCGACGCATAAAACATGAAGTTGAGTTTCGTTGACAGTGGGCAACTCCCGGACTTCTAAACAATCGACAAAGAAAATATTAACCTTTGATAATTATGAACTAAATCAAACTGCTGCCAACAAAAGTATTTGCAAAAGCAGGGCTGGACAATGAAACTTCAGCTGTGTACAACTATCAGCAGCGGTTCGGGCTCGACGTTCAATTTTTAGCTTTAGTTCATAACTTCAACAACATATTTTCAATTGGGCATTTGTACCGGGCTGGACAATCAATGAATTCCCTGCCTTCGCAAATACTCGAACGTTGTGCGTCATTTTAAAAAGACCCTACTATGCGAAAAGTAATATTAGGACTTGCGGTTAGCTTAGACAGCTTCATTGAAGGTCCGAATGGAGAATATGATTGGTGCTTTACTGACCAAGATTATGGGCTTTCAACTTTCTTCAAACGTGTTGACACAGTTTTTGTTGGAAGGAAAACATATGAAATGTCCTTAGGAATGGAAGGTGGCGGTGCAGGATTTCCAAAATTTAAAGAATATATTTTTTCAACAACATTGGACAAAGTAAAAGACGGGGCGACATTAATAAATGGTGACATAAAAGCTCAAGTGCAAGAAATTAAAAAGGAAAAGGGAAAAGACATTTGGCTTTTTGGGGGTGCAGGACTTACAACATCATTATTAAATTTAGGATTGGTTGACGAACTATCATTAGCTGTTCATCCTATTTTACTTGGCGGAGGCAAGCCTTTATTCAATAACATTAAAGACAGGATTAAACTTACGTTGGTTGACACAAAAACATTTTCAACAGGTTTGGTTTCTTTAACTTACAACGTTGGACAGATATAATGATTTACAAGTGTATAAGAAAATTTAAACTACATCATTTGACAGAGAGAAAAACAAACGCACAGTCGAGTAAGCAAGGGGATTCTCACCCCCTGCTCCTCACAGAACCGTACTTGAACCTCTCGATTCATACGGCTCTTCAAGATGATGCTGGCAATTAGTAAGCAGGACAAACACTCCAATGAGCAAACAAACCGGGTTGTAATTTATACAATGTATTGAGCCATCTTCGGCTCTTGTATAAATTCATCCTCTTGTTCCATTTGCACCATTTCTCCAATCGTCGGTTCACAAAGCGCCATAGGTCGTTCAGGTCTCTTTTGATAAAGTGACAGTAGTAGTTTTGCCAGCCCCGCACTAATGGATTCAAAAGATTCGCCACCACATATATACTGCCCGTTCGGGTATGTAGTTTAAGGCTGCGTATTTTATCCATTATACTTTTCTTCGATGCCTTCGATGGCGAGGGAAGTATCAGCAGCTTCCACCCGATAACTATCGGGTCTCCTTCCACCTTTACCCATTGCGGTGTAAAATCAAATCCTCCCATTTCAAAAGTATGAACATCGTTTATACTTCTTTTTGTTGGGTTTCTTTTTACACAGATGATCTGGGTTTTAGTGGGATGAATGGTTAACCCGCATTCTGTAAAACGTTTTTGCAGTTTGTTCAGAATGCTTTGTGCT
>JANOXC010000008.1:0-6955 GCA_031418215.1 Bacteroidota bacterium | reverse complement strand
GAAGCAATCTCATGAATAGAATGTTTCCTCTGCAAGTGGAAAGATTGCTTCGCTACTGGTTGTTTTTCGTCTGAGAATAATGGTTCAAGTAGCTCGCAATGTCGATTTATTGAATAGATTGCTTCGCTACAGCTTAATTTTCGATTGAAGTTAATTGTTCAAGTTGCACGCAATGGCGATTTTTGGAACAATTACAAGTTCTACTCTACTTCAAAACCAACATTCCTAAGTTGATCCCAAAATCCGGGGTATGATTTATTTACTACATCAGGATCTTTAATAATTAATTTCCCAAACGTTAATGAAAGCGGCGCTAAACCCATTGCCATCCGGTGATCATTAAAAACAGGTAATGCTCCTTTCTCGTTAAATGATTGATTGTTTTTTTTCAATGAGAATGAATTTCCCGATTCAATCAAATCATATCCGAATTTAGCTAAAACAAACTTTAAAGCAACTACCCTGTCTGTTTCCTTTATTTTCAAAGATTGTATACCTTCAAATTTTCCGTTAACTCCCTTCGCCGCACAAAGAAAAGCCATTGTTTGTGCCAGGTCGGGATGATTGATAAAGTCAAATTCAAAATGATTTGGCGTTGCTGCTTTATCACTTTTTATGATTCTTAAACCACCGATTTCCTGCTTAACCGTTATACCAAACTCATTCGTCAAATCAACTACCAGGCAATCCCCTTGCATGCTATCTAAACTCAGTCCATTCAGTAATAAATCTGTTTCCTTTGATAAAGCCGCCATTTCAAACCAATACGAAGCTGCACTCCAGTCTTTTTCAACGATAATATCGCGGTTTATATATTGACAATGTGCAATATATATTGTGTTATCAGTAAATGAAATTGCGATACCAAAGTATTCCATTATTTGTTTTGTCAATAGAATATAAGAATGAGAAACAATTTCTCCCGAAAGATGAATTGTTAATCCTTGTGGCAATGACGGTGCAATCATCATTATTGCACTTATAAATTGGCTGCTTACCGATGCATCAATTGTTATTTCATTCCCCTTCAAAGTAGCGGCATTTATTTTCAAAGGTGGAAAACCATCATTTTCCAAATAGTGAATGTCAGCTCCTAATCCATTTAATGCATCAACCAGCGGCTTAACCGGACGCTGTTGCATACGTTCACTACCCGTGAGAATACATTCCGCTCCCTGTAATACTTTTAAAGCTAGTAAAAAACGAAAGGTAGTACCTCCTTCTCTGCAATCGTATTCATTTCTCTTTTGAGAAAGTAAATTCAAAAGGGTTTCTGTATCCGTTGAATCAGATAAATCCTTGATCGAAAAATCATGACCTGAAATAGCTTTTATAATCAAAGCCCTGTTACTAATACTTTTTGAAGACGGTAGTTTAACAGTTCCTTTGATAATACCGGTTGGATGAAAAACGGAAATCATTTTAAAATTTTAAATCATGGTAAACATTTAAAGCGGTTACAATATCATCCTCATTACAAAAAACATCGTAATCACATTTGCCAATATCTTTCAACAAACTAAAACTGATTTTATCATCCACATTCTTTTTGTCCTGACGAATTAGTCTTATTAATTCGGGAATTGCATTCGAATTAAAAACATACTTTGAATAATATTTGAAAATATATTTTGATGCCTTTTCCAATACACTGTTTGGCAATCCATTTTTTTGAGTGGAGAGGTAAATTTCACAGATCATTCCCAATGCCACTGCTTCACCATGAAGAATTGGATGTTGGTCATTCTTGAGAGAATAGCTTTCCAAAGCATGTCCTATGGTATGTCCAAAATTTAAAATCTTTCGTTTTCCTTTCTCACGAAAATCATCGGCGACTACATCCACCTTCACCTTTACCGATCGATTAATAATATCCGTAGTGATGGCGCCGGGATCATTTAAGGAATTGATATCTTTCCAAAGATCTGCATCGGCTATTAAAGCATGTTTGATAATCTCAGAAAACCCATTGATGAGTTGACGCCTGTCTAAAGATTTTAGAAAAGAAGGATAAATAAAAATTGCTTTAGGGTCGGTAAATAAACCAACCTGATTCTTCACGTGTTCCAGGTCAATTCCTGCCTTTCCGCCAATGGCAGCATCACACATTGCCATCAAAGATGTTGGAACATTAATAAAATCCATTCCACGTTTAAAGGTAGAAGCTACAAAGGCACCCATATCGCAAACAACACCACCGCCAACATTTACAAACAAATCATTTCGTCCCGCTTCCAATTGTTGCAATTGCTTCCACAATAATAGACAGGTATTTAAATTCTTAAAGCGTTCACCCTCTTGAATAACCAGCGTGTGCACTTCTTTTTCTACAGGTAATAATGATTCAATCAGCGGAAGGCATTTACGCATTGTTCTGAAATCAGCAAGAAAAAAAATACGATTCCTTGTCAAAAGAAAATCTGTCAAAGCCGACATCGCTTCATCACCAATAAATACCGATGTTTCTCTGAGTGTTAGTTTTTGCAACGACAAAATATTAATTTGTTTCCTGTTTATTATCTACAGTCGATTTCTTTTCTATTTCCATTTGCTGTGTCTGCTGAAAAATAGATTCCTCGTGAATGATGTTATACAACTTCAGAATAAACTCTTTGTTTAATTTATTATCAATTCCATTTGCTGTGCGTGAACGAATAACCTCTTCCCAACGCTCAGGCTGCAGTACAGCAATCTGGTGATAATATTTATATTCTCCAATTAACCTTGCAACACGCATTCTGTCAGCCAATAATTTTACGATCTGGTCATCCAACTCATCAATCTGATCTCGTAGATCTTCCAGCTTGCTTAATGCAATAACATTGTCGGTTGTTGGATTCCTTACTACCAATTGACTTAATAAATCTCCTAATTCATCAGGTGTTAACTGCTGATTTTTATCGCTTAATGCAGTTGATGGATTAAAATGAGACTCAATCATCAACCCGTCATATTGCAGATCCAAAGCAAATTGAGCTATATATAAAAGCATGAAAGTATTACCGCAAATATGGCTGGGATCACAAATAAGTGGCAATCCGGGCAACTGCCGACTTAATTCAATGGGAATTTCCCAATTGGGCTTATTTCGATAGGTGCCATTTTCATAACTTGAAAAACCACGGTGAATGGCTGCTATTTTTGACACACCAGCTTTATATATACGTTCAATAGCGCCAATCCATAAAGAAAGATCAGGATTAACCGGATTTTTTATCATTACCGGGACTTTTACTCCCCGCAATGCCTCTGCTAATTCCTGCACAAGGAAAGGGTTTACTGTAGTCCTTGCGCCTATCCAAAGTACATCAACACCATGTTTAAGGGCAGCTTCAATATGAAAAGGTTTGGCTACTTCAACTGTCACAGGTAATCCCGTTTCAGCCTTTGCTTCTGCCAACCATATCAATCCCTGCTCACCAACGCCTTCAAAAGAATCAGGTCTTGTGCGGGGTTTCCACATGCCTGCACGGTACAATTGCACTCCTTTGGATACAAGCTGCCTGGCCGTTGTTAAAACCTGTTCGCGCGATTCAGCCCCACAAGGCCCTGAAATAACCAAGGGCTTGCCTGAATAATTGATGTTCCAGTCAGAAAGTGTGTTGAATTCGTACATAAATCTCCGGCTGTAAAGTTAATAAAGTTAAAGATTTAAAAAATCTATAACTTTATTAATCACTCAAAGCGTTAAAAGCCTAATTAATGGGTTTTATCCTCACAAGTCATTTCCATCACTTAACAAATCACCTCGCTAAAAATCCAAGCGTCAACCCACCCTGAAATGCTATTGGAAATGTTGGCCCACCATAAAGATGACTGTAGCAATTTTCTACAAAATCTGTGCTAGTCTCATAATTATAAATATTGGATTGTTGAACTAATTCATCTTTTCCGGTATCCTGAAATCCATAACCCAAACCAACGTACCAGTCAAGTGTCATTGCATTTCCCAAAATATATTGCTTACCAAAATTGAGACAAATAGCAAATGAGGTGGTATTATAACGAGTTGTTGTAGTAGGGGTTGAAGTACCGTTATAATTATATGTTCCTGAGGCAGTATAATCCTGTTTAAATGAACTGAAAATAAGTTCCGGCTTAAAATACTTGCCCACCAATGGATGTGCATAGGTAGTCCCTCTTGTTCTAAATTCTGATCCAAGCAAAAATTTGGGGCCTAGTTTGACAAATGCACCACTTGGGGAGTTAGCAACGATTTCTTTGTTAAGAGAGGGGCCTATTATTCCAAGCTTGAATTCAACATTTGTTCCAACCTTGATCATCTGCTCATAGCCAAAAGTTAATTTGCCGAATAAAGGAGAGAAAAATTCAAATTTTATTGCTTTGGTTTTATCTCTCACCTCAGTGGCAGGGCTGGCGCTATATTGGTCAGGGGCATTGAACCACTCTTGTCCAGTGGCATATTTTATTTTAAATACTTCTGTCTTGTCAATATTCATAACAGGCCCGGTTTGATTATCTGCAGGTACATATTTAATTTCATCCAACCCTATTTCTAAAATTTTAGCATTGATGGTTGTTTTATCCTTTTTAGTAATTACATCCTGCGCTTTAACGCTTAAAAATCCAATGGTTAAAAGAAAGACTGACAGGATTAACTTGACGATTGTGGTTTTCATTTGGTTGATTTTTTAGTTGTTAGCAATCCAAAATTAATAATTATTACTGATATATTTTCTGAAATTCAATTTATTTTTTTGCAGATTCATTTTCGGTTGATTCTTGTTTTTCAATTTCTGATGGTAAAAATACAGGCGCAAAAGCGCTCATTCAAAATTGAGAAATCGGGCGAATCAGCAAATATTTGCGCTGATTAATTAAAGAAAGAAAAGCGAATAATGAAATCATGGTAATTTGCAAAAATGCTTCCAGCAAAAGTTGAAATTTGCAAAAAATCATTAAGTATTTAAGCCAGCTATTAAATTTTACTAATCTTTTTTATAGAAGCTCAACCATATTTTAAAAACCGAAAGCTCAGCAAATTCAGGCTCAATGCAAAGCAGCTTAGAATTGCAACATTTAGGGCATTTTAAACAAGTAACAACCTATAATAATCAACCTTTTCAACTACTTTTACAGACTTAAAGTTATACCTATGGCTTCCTTATCCTTTGATAATATTGAAAATGCATTTGAGTACAAGTCTGACACAGAAATCACCAAGGCTTACTGGCTTTTTAAGACTATTAGCCAGCCTGCCATTGTAAAGTATGCCCCAACCCTGACCGCTGTTGCCCTGAAGCTACATTTGCCTATTAAATGGGCCGTTAAGGGTACTATTTACGAGCATTTTTGCGGTGGGGAAACCATTGAAGAATGTCTACAGACAATAGAAAATCTTGGAAAATATCATGTGGGAAGCATCCTTGATTATTCCGTAGAAGGAAAAGAAGAAGAAAAAGAGTTTGATCATGCCTGTGAGGAGATTTTAGCTACAGTTCAACGTGCTGCCGGAGATCCGCATATTCCTTTTTGTGTGTTTAAACCAACGGGTCTAGCTCGTTTTGCTTTATTGGAAAAAGTAAGTGCAGGTCAGTCTTTGAATGCCGAGGAAACAGCTGAATATGATAAAGTAAAAAATCGCATTGATAAGATTTGCTCGCTCGCTTCTAAAAATAATTTAAAGGTTTTTATTGATGCGGAAGAATCCTGGATTCAACATGCTATTGATGAACTGGCAACAGCAATGATGATGAAGTACAATCGTGAAAAAGCAGTTGTATTTAATACCATTCAGCTTTATTTAACTGATCGTCTCGATTTTCAGAAGAAAGCATTGGAGCATGCCATTACCAATAATTATTATATCGGTTTAAAACTGGTGCGAGGTGCATATATGGAAAAAGAACGCCAACGCGCAGTTGATATGAATTACCCTTCTCCGATTCAACCTGATAAAGCCACTACCGACAAGGATTATGATGCAGCCGTAAAGTTCTGCATTGACCACCTTGACAGGATGACATTTTGTGCCGGAACGCATAATGCAGATAGTAGCATGATGCTGACTAAATTGATGGCGGAAAAAAATATTCAACACAATGATGACAGGATTTACTTTTCCCAATTGCTGGGCATGAGTGATCATATCAGTTTTAACCTTGCTAAGGCAGGATATAATGTTACAAAGTATGTTCCTTACGGCCCTATTATTTCTGTTCTTCCATACTTAACGCGTCGTGCACAAGAGAATACTTCCATGTCGGGGCAAATGGGAAGGGAATTGAGTTTGTTACTGCGAGAGAAGCAAAGAAGGAAAAATAAACAGGGTTAATGATATTTAAACTTATTGATTTTAATTTTTCTACGAACATGTGCGAAGTGGCTTACACACTTTTTCCTTTTGTATTGAAAAATAAATATGTTTAGTATGTCCTTTTTTCATTTATAAAAAAACTACACTAAAAAAATGTCTAAAGGCAACACAGCTGTTTTTACAGTCAAGCAGATTTATTCAAAGGAGCAACCTATACTTTTTGTCCATCATAATACGGATGGGACCTGGCATTTTTTTACAGGTGATAAGATTAAAGCAGCGGATGCAATGATGGTTGCCCTTTTTGAAATCACCACAATTGACAAAACAATAGCTAACATACTGGATTTACCAAAAGGATGGCAAGCATCCCGAAGATCAATTAAAGAAGAATGGTTGCGCGTTCAGGTTGGGTGATTTTTTCAAAACAAATGTCTTTGGCTTTCCATTAAAATATTGTCTGAACTTTTTAAATAGCTATATTCGCTTATTCATAATCTCGCTAGCTGCACTAACATTGTTTTTTACATCAAATAAATGAAAAGTAGTTTACTAATCATTGTTGTTATCGGATTGCTGATAGCTGTTAAATTACTTTTTTTCAGCAACAAAGAAGAACAATCCCTTTCCATGAAACCGGGCATGGGCGGACCTGTATTTGTTACAGCCATGGTGGTT
>JANOXC010000007.1:0-7579 GCA_031418215.1 Bacteroidota bacterium | reverse complement strand
AAAAGCCGGTATACCTCTATTTTGATCCTATCCTCAAACGTTAATCTTTTATATTTTGCCATAACGCAACATAATACTATTTTTATGTTGTATTAGATACTTGAATCTACCTAATATAAATTATTATGAAAAAAATAGGTGTAATTGGATCCGGCATAGTAGGAAAAGTTTTGGCAAGTGGTTTTATTAAGCATGGCTATGAAGTGATGATAGGAACACGTGATGTTGCAAAATTGAATGATTGGAAAAATAAGGAAGGTGTAAAAGCGCAGTCCGGCAGCGTGGAAGATGCTGCAAAATTTGGTGATATCATTGTCCTGGCAGTAAAAGGGATTTCTGCTGAATCCATCACAAAAAGTATAGAATCATTGCTCTTAGATAAAACTGTGATTGATGCAACCAATCCAATTGCAGAGGTTCCCCCTCAAAATGGTGTGTTGAGTTATTTCACCACGATTAATGAATCACTAATGGAACGGTTGCAAAAAAACACACCAAAAGTAAATTATGTAAAAGCATTTAACAGTGTTGGGAATGCATTTATGGTAAACCCAAATTTCCCCGGAGGAAAACCAAGCATGTTTATTTGCGGAAACAATGAGTCATCAAAGACTGCTGTAAAGGAAATTTTAGATCTTTTTGGATGGGAAACAATTGATTTAGGAAAAGCAGAAGCAGCCAGACCAATTGAATCCCTTTGTATACTTTGGTGTATACCGGGATTTATCAATAACCAGTGGCAACATGCTTTTAAGCTGTTTAGAATGTAAATACAATTTGAAAATTTTTCAATTCGACAATTTGAAAATTAATTTATAACAAGAAGAAACTACTCTTCATTTTCAAATTATCACATTTTCACATTTTCAAATTTATTTAGTAATGGATGATAAAAAACAAGGAGGTGGACAATATAATCACCCACAATAATATCCCCTGCAGCAATGGTCGCACTCCAACTTGCTTTAGCGACGTTAATGAAATACCACAACCGATCAGGAATAAAGTAATACTGAATCCCATCTTTGATAATTTAAATATTTCAGATGAAACTCTTATCGGTATAGTTATGTATGTATTCACAATTGATGCGGCAACAAAAAACAAAATGAACCAGGGCAATGCCCATGCTGAACCTTTATGTTTAAACAATAGGGAGGTAAGCACAACCAAAGGAATGATCCATAGTGCACGTGCCAGTTTAACAGTGGTGGCAATCGCTAATGCCTCATTGCCGTATTTCGCAGAAGCTCCCACTACTGAACTGGTATCGTGAATGGCAATTGCTGCCCAAATTCCAAATTGCTGTTGGTTGAGATGAAAGTAATGGCCAATTACAGGAAATATGAAAAGTGCCACTGCGTTTAAAATAAAAACTGTCCCGATAGAAACCGAAATGTCTTTGTTTTCAGCATTTAGCACCTGACTCACCGCTGCAATTGCGCTGCCTCCGCAAACTGCGGTACCACAAGATATGAGATAAGCGATAATAACATCCACTTTCAACCATCTGCCCAATAAAAACCCTAAGCCCATAGCGAGCGCAATGGTCACCAACGTAAAAACGAAGCCGTCCTTTCCTGCTTCCATTACTTGCTGAAAGTTCATCCCAAAGCCTAACCCTACAATGGATACTTGTAATAAATATTTGGTTACGACCCTTGACTGTTTAGGGAATGGATTGGTGAAAACTATGCCGATTAAAAGCCCCATTATTAGTGATGTTGCCGGACTTAAATTCAGTACGACAATCACAATTACAAAGGCGAAGAAAAGTAATTTGGGAAGTATAGGAAACTTATTCAGGAAGGCCATCATAGAATTAGCAGTACCATATTTTTATTGAATTTACCTAAGGACACTTAATTAAACACCCCACTAAGATAGTGGCCAAATCTAATGGAAATCAAGTGATCTTTATCATGGTAAAGCCTTCAATTCTCACTATATTTGCCGTAATTAATAAAACCTTATTTTATGCATATTGAGCAAATATATACCGGTTGTCTGGCGCAGGGCACATATTATATTGTTAGCAATGGTGAAGCCGCTGTTATTGACCCTTTGCGGGAGATAACTCCTTATCTGGAGCGTGCTGCTAAAGATAATGTGAAAATCAAATATGTTTTTGAAACACATTTTCATGCTGATTTTGTATCAGGGCATGTAGATCTGGCAAAAGCTACCGGAGCACAAATTATATATGGCCCCAATGCCAATCCTTCTTTCAAAGCAACTATTGCTAAGGACAATGAAGTTTTTAAGCTTGGCGATATTACATTTACGGTTATGCATACTCCGGGCCATACAATGGAGAGCACTTGTTACCTTTTGAAAGATGAAAAAGGAAAAGATTATGCTGTTTTTACCGGTGACACCTTGTTTATAGGTGACGTAGGTCGTCCTGATCTTGCGCAGAAAGCAGCACACATGACTCAAGATGAATTGGCAGGAATATTATTTGAATCATTGCGTACAAAAATAACTACACTGCCTGATGAGGTAATTGTATATCCTGCGCATGGAGCAGGAAGTGCTTGTGGAAAAAACATGAGCAAGGAAACAACTTCAACGATAGGTGATCAGAAAAAATACAACTATGCTTTGCGTGCTTCCATGACTAAAGCAGAATTCATTAAAGAAGTTACGGATGGCCTTGCTCCTCCTCCTGCCTATTTTCCGATGAACGTAGCAATGAATAAAGAAGGCTATGATTCAATTAATGATGTGATGAAAAGGGGACTACAAGCATTATCCGTTTCAGCATTTGAAGAAGCATCCAACCATTCAGATGCAATAATGCTCGATACAAGAAAAGCAGAATCATTTTGCCTGGGTTTCATCCCCAACTCTATTAACATTGGATTGAACGGACAATTCGCACCATGGGTAGGCACCCTCATTCCTGATGTTAAACAACAAATATTAATTATCACTGAAAAAGGCCAAGAGGAAGAAACAGTTTTACGTTTAGCAAGGGTTGGTTATGATTATGTAATAGGATTTTTAGCTGGTGGATTTGAAAGCTGGAAGACAGCAGGTAAAGAAGTTGATACCGTGACCCGCATATCACCTGATGAATTTGAAAAGCGATATACAACGGAAAGTCCGGTTATTATTGATGTACGTCGGCCAGCTGAATTTCAAGCAGGCCATTTGAAAAATGCAGTAAATATTCCACTTGATTTCATTAATGAACACCTGGCAGAATTTCCGAAAAATCAACCATTTTATATGCATTGCGCCGGTGGCTTCCGAAGTATGATTGCAAGTTCAATTTTAAAAGCAAGAGGTTGGGAGAATTTTACTGAAGTGGAAGGAGGATATACGGCTATCGTTAAAACTGCAATTCCAAAATCTGATTTTATCACCTTATCATCTGAAAAAACACAATAATTTAAATAACTGCAATCCAATGAAAAAGCAATGCTTATATGTAACAATTATTTTGCTGACTTCTTTTTTTAGCAATTCCTGCGGGCAAACAGAAAATAAAATTGATAATCGTAAACCGGCAGAATTCCAGGAATTATTAAAGACCGGAAAAGATCTTGTTTTGTTGGATGTGCGAACGCCTGAAGAATTTAAGGAAGGTGCAATTGCGAATTCTGTAAATATGGATTTCTATGCATCAGATTTTGCTGATCAAATATCCCAGTTGGATAAAAACAAAACCTACCTTGTTTATTGCAGAAGTGGAAAAAGAAGTGGAAATACCGCCAAAATGCTGCTTGAAAAAGGGTACAAAAATGTTGTTAACCTTGATGGCGGTATCAATGCCTGGCAAGAAGCTGGGCTTCCAGTTACTAAATAATGATTGCTTTTTTTTACCATTTTTGAGTATAAATAGACAAGTCTGAAATATATTTACTCAGGCGAATATTAAATTTGCTGTTTCATTTTTTAAAACTTCCATTTAAGACGGTAAAATTTCCTTTTTTGATATATATTCGTATTAGCAATGCAGTTAATATGAAGAACATTTTGTTTATTTTATGCTTCTTATTAAGCCTTGAACCTGCAGACGGTCAAAATAAGGCTTACCGAAACTATAAGTACAAATGGCCTGAATTTCATCCAACCCGGCTAACTGTTAATCAGCAATATGAGCAATCCCCTGCTGTAATTCTCAATGAAAAAGTGAGGATGGAAATGCTGGAAGATAAATTCTACAATAATTATCGATTCAACTATTTCGTTGTAAAAACCATTCGCATTCGCTATCAGTCAGCAGAAGGCATTTCCAAATATTCCAAATTCAGTCTTCCGGAAACATTCGACCCATCGGGCAGCTATTATGGACTTACCTTGGAACAACAGCAGACGATGCATCGTCCAAAGGGAGATTTCGACATGGTCGATTATTTCGCGGCCCGTATCATCAAGCCGGATGGAACAATTAAAGAAGCAGTCATTACCGACAGTGCTGAAATTGAAGAGTTTTCTGTTTATCCTACTGAAAGAAACTACCAGACTTCAAAAGCCAGATTGACCAAGCACTATGCTGTACACTTCAGCATTAAGAATATTGAAATTAATGATGAAGTAGAAATCAGTTATGCCGTGCGTCATATATTTATGCCTTCTCGTTTTTTCTTTAATGGAGTATTGCCAAAACAACAAATTGATTTTACCCTAAAAACTGATAACCGAGGTCATATCTATTTTATTAATCAGTCAAATGGCGCTGCTTTCAAAGATTCAATAAACAAAGGAAATTCTATAACTTATCACTGGAATATGTCAAACCTTAAAGGTTGCATCAATGAAAAAGGTGCACGGCCTTATCATGAGCTTCCTTATTTTGATATTCATCTTAATGAAATGAATTATGGCATTGTTGATGAATTAGGGACGTTGGTGAGTGCACTGCCTTATACTTGGGGAACAGTGATGATGGACTTTGTAGCATACGAACACCCTATACCAAAAGATGTAGTGTACAATGATCTGGCAAAAGTCAATGTGGAATTAAAAAAATGGATCAATCAGAAAACTTCGTCGATTGCCGACACAAATTGGGCAGTAAAAGCAAAAATTCTGCATGAAGATGTCGTAGATAATTTTAAGTATCAAAATGATGGCGCATACTTCAAAAACGATGATAATGAAAATGAAAACCTGGCACGGTTTATTGAAAACCGCACCTTGCGGGAGATAAGCAGGATAAGATTTTATACCAGGACGTTAGAAAAAATTCATGCCACTTATTATAAAGTTTTACTTCTGGATAAAAGAGTGGAAGAAATGGTTTATGAAAAATTTCAAATACCATCAACCTATAAAATTGGTTTTTGTATTCCATATAAAACAAATCCGATTTTTCTATTTCCTAAATTAGATCGTTACGGTTGGTACAACAATGAATTACCTTATTATTATGAAGATATTCCCACATCTTTAGTCCCACAAAATTTGCCCGCTGAGGAGTCCTATAAGCAATTACCTAAGGTGACTTTTATCAATATCAGAACTCCTAACAGCGATATTTCCGACAATCAGCGAACCACTAATATATTGGCATCCTTTCATCCTGATACTGGCATCGTTAACTTCGAAACAAAGGTTGATTTGAAAGGACAATTCTCCACAATGATGCGAGGAAGCTATTTATACAACTATAAAGATGAGACATCAAACCCATTGTATCACCAATTAGTTTGGCAAGTACAAGACGATGTTAAGAAGCCCGGAATTGATATCACAACTAAGGAAAATAAATATCCATTCGATTTTTCCTTCCGTACCGGTTATTCTTCGCGCAAAATTTTATTGAAAGGAAAAACAGAAAGTTATTTCCTTTCCTTGAATAACTGGTTCCCCCACTTAACAGAAAGTGGCTTAAATGGGAATACCAGGCAACTGAGTTTTTACACGGACTTCACAGGTAAAGATTCCTATCGCTACTACATCAAATGTGGCAAGCCCGTAACAATTATCAATTCTTCATCTTTAGAGAAAAACCTTGACAACAATGCCGGAAGTTATTTATGCCGAATTTCACAGCCACAATCCGATGTTATCATGATTGAATCTTCAATGCTGATTAAGGAAGACAAAGTAAATCCTGTTGACGTAAAAGGTTTGGAAGAGATTTATGATGCCGCAAGGAAATTGAATGTTGGCTTGCTGGAAATTAAGTTTGAATGATATATTATTCATTTCTTTATAATCATTAAAGCAATCAAAATAAATACTCGAAGAATTAAAATTGAAATGCCCTTTTTCTAATAGCAATACAGCTAATTCAACAAAATTTAAAATGTTACAATTTTCTATTATTTTGAGCTGAATTCCTCAAATTAAAAACACCTTTATTGTTCACCAAAATCACATAACTTCGGATCAAGTTTCTAATGCAACAATTTTGTTATTAATATGAACTTATCATTTACTGACTTAATTTTACAATATTAAGTAAAGCGGATTTGAGCTCTGCTGGAGAGTAACTCAACTAGGAATAGCTTAATCCATATGCGTGACAGGGGTATTAAACGTACCTCTGTTTTTATATACGCAATTGGTTTATGCCTTAAAAACTCATTTACACCTATTAAGGATTTCATTTTCAAAGACGTCTTTTGGAGATTCCCAGTTTAGTGTTTTTCGAATGCGTTCATTCAGTTCATTCTGCACTCGTTTAACTTCCTTTCTACTAATGGCATCGAAGTCTGTTCCCTTAGGAAAATAGTCGCGTATTAGCATGTTTGTGTTTTCATTTGTTCCTCTCTCCCAAGGAGATGCGGGGTGACAAAAATACACTTTCATTTTTGTGTTCGCTGTAAACAGTTTATGCTCGGACATTTCTCGACCCTGGTCGTAAGTAAGTGTCTTTTTCATTTGCTTGGGCAATGTTTTTAGTTCCCGTTCAAATGCTTTCCTTACTGAGGTGGCATCCTTCTGTTTTAACTTCACTAAGATAACTGTTCTTGTCTTTCGCTCTACAATGCTACCGATTGCTGTTTTGTGATTCTTGCCCATGATCAAATCTCCTTCCCAGTGTCCGGCGATGGAACGTGTTTCAACACTGGCTGGTCTTTCTTCGATACTTATCATTTCTGGGATCGTTCCTCTTCTATCGTATTTCCCTTTACGCTTGTATCGGCTCTTTTTCTTCTGTCTTAAATATCCAATTAACTCCTTTCGCAACTCTCCACGTGGTAATAAATAAATGTAAGTATAAATTGATTCATGTGATATCTGCATTTCTTTCTTTCCAACATATTGCTTCTTCAAATATGTAGAAATTTGAGCAGGTGACCAGCGTTTCCTTAAATATTTATATACTATTTTGCAGAGCAGTTCATTATCTAACAACCTTGAGTTGCAATTATGCTTCCTGCTCTTTCGGTCAGCTTCTGCTTGAGCTTTACTTGCACTATAAGTAATTGGATATCTCGATAACTCCCTACTTATGCTGCTTTTGGATCGATTTAAATCTTTGCCTATTTCTTCAAGGGTCCAATTTAAAAGCCGGTATACCTCTATTTTGATCCTATCCTCAAACGTTAATCTTTTATATTTTGCCATAACGCAACATAATACTATTTTTATGTTGTATTAGATACTTGAATCTACC
>JANOXC010000006.1:0-10920 GCA_031418215.1 Bacteroidota bacterium | reverse complement strand
TCATCGAATTAAACCACATGCTCCTCCGCTTGTGCGGGCCCCCGTCAATTCCTTTGAGTTTCAACCTTGCGGTCGTACTCCCCAGGTGGATTACTTAATGCTTTCGCTTAGACGCTGACAGTGTATCGCCAACAACGAGTGATCATAGTTTAGGGCGTGGACTACCAGGGTATCTAATCCTGTTTGCTCCCCACGCTTTCGTGCATCAGCGTCAGTTATGGCTTAGCGAGCTGCCTTCGCAATTGGTGTTCTGGGTCATATCTAAGCATTTCACCGCTACATGACACATTCCGCCCACCTCAACCATACTCAAGACTAGCAGTATCAATGGCAGTTCCGCCGTTGAGCGACGGGCTTTCACCACTGACTTACTAATCCGCCTACGCACCCTTTAAACCCAATAAATCCGGATAACGCTCGGGTCCTTCGTATTACCGCGGCTGCTGGCACGAAGTTAGCCGACCCTTATTCTTACAGTACCATCAACCCCCGACGCATCGGGGGGTTTTGTCCCGTATAAAAGAAGTTTACGACCCATAGGGCCTTCATCCTTCACGCGGCATGGCTGGATCAGGCTTGCGCCCATTGTCCAATATTCCTTACTGCTGCCTCCCGTAGGAGTCTGGTCCGTGTCTCAGTACCAGTGTGGGGGATCATCCTCTCAGACCCCCTACCGATCGTTGCCTTGGTGAGCCGTTACCTCACCAACTAGCTAATCGGACGCATGCTCATCTCTGACCACCGGAGTTTTGATAATAAAGTGATGCCACTTCATTATATTATGCGGTATTAATCTTCCTTTCGGAAGGCTATTCCCCAGTCAGAGGTAGATTGCATACGTGTTACGCACCCGTGCGCCACTCTCATTCAGATATTGCTACCCGAAATCCCGTTCAACTTGCATGTATTAGGCCTGCCGCTAGCGTTAATCCTGAGCCAGGATCAAACTCTCCATTGTATTTGTTTGATTTTTTTCGTCTTCGACTTTACGTCGCCGACTATGCTTTAAGAATTTCTATTCAATTCTGCACCGTGCATGGATGCAGAAAGGGCTTGCTATTTCCTACCAAATCTTCAAAGAACGTAACTAAAACTTTATATATAAACTAAGTCTTAATTTCTAATTTCAGAACTCAATTACTTTTTTTGAGGGGTGCAAAAATAGATATTTAATTGACCCTGCCAAATAAAAATAATTTATTTTTAATAACTTTTTTTGTCCAAAAACATACTTCGTTTTGGGGAGGGCAAAAGTACTACTATGTTATCATTGGGCAAATGGTTTTGCAATCTTTTTTCAACATTTTATGTAAATAGCTGCTGATCAGTTTATTATATTACATGTTTTGAAAAGTCCTCCATTTAGATCTTTGTCTTTTTCAAAATAGAAAAGGACATTTCTATTGAAAAGACTCTACATTAATAGCGTTAATTATTTGTTTAACAGATGATTATATTATGTTTTGGTGGTTTTCTATACGATAATGCCAAAACGGATATTAAAACCCAGAATATCCAAGGAATTGATTAAAATCATTACTATTATGAATTACTTTTGCCCGCTTATGCCTTCCAAAGAACACCTTATTATTATTGAAGCCGGTAAAAAACAAGCTAATTACTGGAAGGATCTATTCACTTATCGTGAACTTTTCTTTTTTCTGGCATGGAGAGATGTTAAAGTAAGGTATAAACAAACTGTTTTGGGGGTAGCCTGGGGCTTGATTCGGCCTTTACTTACTTTGTTTGTTTTTTCTTTTGTTTTTGGCACGATGGCAGGATTGTCAACTAATGCTATCCCCTACCCGTTAATTGTTTGTGCCGGAATACTTCCTTGGAATTTTTTCTCTTCAGCATTCAGTGAAGCAGGGTCATCATTGGTAAGTAATTCAAACCTGATGACGAAAATCTATTTTCCCAGATTGATCATTCCATCCAGTACAATAATTGTTAGTTTGTTGGATTTTATAATTGCACTGGGATTAATGTTTATATTAATGATATATTATGGCTTTTCGCCCTCTATTAATATAGTATTCCTTCCACTCCTATTGCTACTACTATTGGTTTGTTCTTTAGGCTCAGGATTCTGGATTGCAGCACTGAATGTTAAATACCGTGATTTCCGCTATGTGATACCTTTTATTGTACAGTTAGGCCTTTATATATCTCCTGTCGGATTTAAAGCTGAGATCGTTCCAGAGAAATGGCGTTTATTATATTACCTTAACCCTATGACTGGAATTATTGAAAGTTTTCGATGGTGCTTGCTAGGAGATGTTCAGCCATTATATATTCCCGGATTTTTTATTTCAATTGGTGTTTCTTTATTATTACTATTGATTGGTATTTACTATTTCCGAAAGACTGAGCGTTCATTTGCTGATGTTATTTAATCCAAAACGAATTACATGAACCTGACTATAAAAGCGGAAAATATCAGCAAGGAATATGTGTTGTGGCATGAAAGCCAGGCAAAATATAATTCCCTGCGGGAAAGTATTTCAACAAAATTTTCTTCAATTTTTTCCAATGAAAAGTCTGAGACAAAGGAATCATTCTGGGCTTTGAAGGACATCAATTTTGAAATTAACCAAGGTGACAGGGTTGGTATTATTGGAAGAAACGGAGCAGGTAAATCTACTTTATTAAAAATATTAAGCAGGATCACAGAACCAACAACTGGTAGAATTACCATAGGCGGCCGTGTAGCCAGTTTGCTTGAAGTGGGCACCGGTTTTCATCCTGAACTTTCCGGCAGAGAAAATATTTTCTTAAATGGTTCTATTCTGGGTATGGCCAGGGTTGAAATAAAGAAAAAGTTTGATGAAATTGTTGCTTTTGCTGAAGTAGAAAAATTTCTTGATACGCCTGTAAAACGTTATTCCTCGGGAATGTATGTCCGTTTGGCATTTGCCGTTGCAGCGCACTTAGAGCCGGAGATATTAATTGTTGATGAAGTGTTGGCTGTTGGTGATGCACAATTTCAGAAGAAGTGCCTTGGTAAGATGGAAGAAGTTAGTAAAGGTGAAGGGCGAACTGTATTATTTGTTAGTCATAATATGGGTGCGATCAATTCTCTCTGCAACAGCGCTATTTTATTGAATAACGGAATGATACAGGCTCAAGGTTATACTGAAAAAATTACCGGATTATATTTTAGCGGTGGATTGAAAGGTGCCGGGGAATTTATTGTAGGAAAGAATAGCGGAGATGAAAAAGTTATTGTAGAAAAGATAACCTTAAAAGATGCCAATGGGAAAATTCAAAGCAGTTTTCAATTCGGAGAAAATTTAACAGTAGAAATTGAATTAAATGCTTTGTATGATTTTGAAAGCCCTTATTTATGGATTGCCATTAAATCACATAGAGGTCCAATTACGAATGCATCAGGTCTGCTTGATGGCTACCGGACAACCAAACTTTATAAAGGAAAAAATATTATTAAATGTACATTTTTAAATCTCCCCTTGTTACCCGATCAATATACCCTTCATATGGGCATCAGGGCAAATGACGGTGTTACGATCCTCTCAGATTCAAAAGATGTAGCCGTGTTCAGTATCAGCTCAATATTATCGGAAATAGGGTTTAATGATATTATAGCAGATACTATTGCAGCAGATGCAATTTCACCCATCATCCCATATGAATGGGAATTTAATGACGGAAAAAAATACACATTCAACATAAAGAATTATGTTAAACAATAAATCAATCTTAATTACCGGTGGAACGGGCTCTTTCGGGAAGGCTTTTGTAAAAATCGTATTGAAGAAATATCCCGATATTAAGAGGCTGGTTATTTTTTCCCGCGATGAGCAGAAACAACATCAAATGGAATTGGAATATCCGCATAACCAGTATCCTCAAATACGTTTTTTCATAGGTGATGTTAGAGACCAGGAACGCATTCGAATGGCCCTAAAAGGAATTGACACTGTAGTTCACGCCGCAGCAATGAAACATGTGCATATTGCAGAATATAATCCGATGGAATGTATTAAAACAAATATCATCGGTGCTGAAAACCTAATATTGGCCTGTCTTGACTCTGATGTCGAAAATGTTGTTGCATTGTCAACTGATAAAGCTGCAGCTCCAATAAACCTTTATGGAGCAACTAAACTCGCTTCAGATAAATTATTTATTGCGGCAAATAATATTAAGGGAAAAAAGAAAATAAAATTCTCCGTTGTTCGCTACGGAAACGTAATGGGTTCCAATGGCTCTGTAATTCCCTTTTTCCTCAACAAAAGAAAAGAAAAGGTATTGCCAATCACAGATTCTACCATGACGCGTTTTAATATTTTATTGGATGAAGCAGTTGAAATGGTTTTATATTCATTGGAAAATGCATGGGGCGGTGAGTTATTTGTGCCAAAAATTCCTTCCTATAAAATAACGGAGTTGGCAAAAGCCATTGGCCCAGATTGTGAATATCCTATTGTCGGAATAAGACCGGGAGAAAAAATTCACGAGGAGATGATTACTTCTTCTGATTCCTTTTTCACTTATGATATGGGAAAATATTATGCAATTCTCCCGCAAGCACCAAGCTGGAAGATGAATGATTTTATTGAGCATTTTAAAGCCGTCAAGGTCCCACAGGGTTTTAGTTATAGCTCCGGCAGCAATGCTGAATGGTTATCTATTGACCAATTAAGAAAATTGATTAAGCGAAACGTTGATCCTGATTTTAATTATTAATCAGTATGAAACAGATTCCATATGGACGCCAAACGATTACTGATGAAGATATAAAAGCGGTTGTCGCTACTCTTCAATCAAATTTTCTGACACAAGGTCCCCAAATAGAAAAATTTGAAAAAGCCTTTGCTGAATATGTAGGATCTAAATATGCAGTTGCTGTGGCCAATGGAACAGCGGCTTTGCATTTGTGCGCAATGGCACTTGATGTAAGACCAGGACAAAAGGTAATCACCACTCCCATTACATTTGCTGCCTCAGCCAATTGTGTGAAATATTGTGGTGGCGATATAGTGTTCGCTGATATCGACCCTGAAACCTATCTTTTAGATATTAATGAGGTAAGAAAAACTTTGAAAGAATCCCCAATTGGAACTTATGCAGGTATTATTCCTGTAGATTTTGCCGGCCGTGCAGTGAATATGGAAGCCTTCCGAAAACTTGCTGATGAATTTAATTGTTGGATTATTGAAGATGCTTGTCATGCCCCCGGTGGTTATTTTATTGATTGCAAAAACGAAAAGCAATTTTGTGGCAACGGCTTATTTGCTGACCTTGCCATTTTTTCATTCCATCCAGTTAAACATATTGCAAGTGGAGAAGGCGGAATGATAACAACCAATAATAAAGAATTGTACGAGAGATTATCGATCCTTCGCACTCATGGTATAACTCGCAAAAATGAAAATTTTAAAAACAGTTTGGAATTTGCAGCAGGTAATGCTGAAGGAAATGTTTCCTCTTTTCCCGGCTGGTATATGGAGATGCAAGAACTCGGTTATAATTACCGTTTAACAGATTTTCAAGCCGCATTGGGAATTTCTCAGCTGCAAAGAGCTGATTTAGGCTTACAAAGAAGAAGGGAAATTGCAAAAAAATATCATGAAGCATTTCTAAATAAAAATTGGCTAATTGGCCAATCGGGATTCAATGAAAAACATGCCTATCATTTATATATAATTGAAGCGAAGAACAGACTTGGCCTTTACAATCACCTTAGGTCGAATAATATTTTCGCGCAGGTTCATTACATTCCTGCTCATCTAATGCCGTATTATCAGGAACAGGGAAATAAAATGGGAGATTTTCCAAAAGCAGAAAAATATTACGCTGCATGTTTAAGTTTACCAATGTTCCCAGCTTTAACAGATAAGGAGCAGGATTTTGTTATTGAGCAAATTAATAATTTTTATAAAGGATGAAAACGAAACAAATTGAATTCTGGTCGGGTGAATTTGGCAAGGAATACACCAATAGAAATTCACGATCCGCTGAAGAATGGGATACATTTTATAAAGCTACCTGGGGAACAACTAAAATGGAGATGAATAATGAGTTCATTGGGTCGTTGCCGAAGGATGTTAAGATTCTGGAAGTTGGATGCAATACCGGAATGCAATTGAACGGTCTACAACGAATGGGATTCGAAAACCTATACGGAATAGAATTACAGCCTTATGCTGCTGAGGAAGCCAAAAAATATACTGAAAACATAAATATTATTTGTGGATCAGGATTTGATTTGCCTTTTAAAGACCAGTTTTTTGATTTGGTATGTACAAACGGTGTATTGATTCATATTGCACCTAAAAACCACTTGACAATTATGGAGGAAATGTACCGATGTTCAAAACGTTTCATCATGGGTTTTGAATATTTCGCACCCGAGGTAAAATCAATTAATTATCGCGGACATGAAAATTACTTATGGAAAGCTGATTATGCTGCAATTTTTCATCAATACTTTCCCGATCTAAAATTAGTTAAATCTAAAATGTACCCTTACCTTGAAAATCCAGAAAATGTTGATTGTATGTATTTGTTAGAAAAATAATTGTAGGAAGTAACTGGCTAATCCGGCATGACAAAAATTGGCATCATCACCCAGGCAAGAATGACAAGCGAACGCTTGCCTGGTAAAATATTAAAGGAGATCAACCATAAAAGTCTCCTGCAGTATCATATAAATCGGTTGAAGCAAACAGGCCTTGATATCGTTATTGCTACCACCATTAACTCTACGGATGATGTTGTTTGTTCCTTTGCAGAAAACCAACTAATAAAATATTTTCGAGGAGATGAAAAAAACGTTTTAAGCAGGTATTATGAGGCTGCATCCCTTTTTCAATTTGATATTATTGTTAGAGTAACTTCTGATTGCCCATTAATTGATCCACACCTTATACGTAACAATGTTGAGAAATATGTTAAATTAAATAACACGAATTTATATATGAGCAATAGTATTGAACGCACTTTTGCAAGGGGATTTGATTTTGAAATCTTTTCCTTTCAATCATTGAAAGAAGCTTTTGAAGCTGCTGAAGAAGAATCTGATTTAGAGCATGTGACGCCTTATATATGGAAAAATAAATCAGGACATATCGAAATTTACAATATAAAACAAACAACAAACCACAGTCATTTAAGAATTACCGTTGATACTGCTGAAGATTTTAACCTAGTTAAGCAGCTGATTGAAAATTATCAAGCCGATCTTCTTCCCTATAATGAAATTGAAAAGCTATTGCTTCAACATAATGAACTGACAGCTATAAATGCCCATATCGCACAGAAAAACATCTAAAAAAGTTGAAGCCAAAAATTATTTTTCGAGCCGATGGTGGATTAAGTATTGGAATGGGACATGTGGTGAGGAGCCTTGCTTTGGCAGACATGCTGCATACTGATTTTGAAATCATATTTGCCATTCAGCAGCCCGATTCAACGATAATAAAATTGATTCAGGAATCAACAAATTCAATTATCATTTTGCCTCAAACAGATGATTATTTGATAGATGCGGTTAATTTTTCAAAATACTTCAATTCAAATGATATTGTAGTGCTTGATGGGTATAATTTTTCAACAGAATATCAACTGCTTATCACCTCTTCGGGTTGCTCATTAGTCTGTATCGACGATCTTCACGCCTGGCATCAGTTAGCCGATGTATTAATCAATCATGCGGAAGGAATAAAACCTACGGATTATTCAACGGCACACAACACAAGATTTTGTTTGGGATTAGACTATGTTTTATTGCGGAAAGAATTCCTGCATCCATTGCAATCCCTCAAAAAAATCAGTGAAGTAAAAAATGTTTTTATCAGCATGGGAGCTGCTGATATTCAGAACCTTTCAGAAAAGTTTACCAGGGCTTTGCTTTCCATTCATGGAATTGAAGAAATTCATCTTATGCTAGGGGCAATTAATCCACATTTAGAATGTTTAAATTTACTAATACAAGAAAACAGTCATGTTAAAATTCAATCCCATTTTAATATTACGGCTTTCGAATTAAAAAAGATACTTGGACAATGTGCCCTCGCGATATGCCCCGCCAGCAGCATCTCCCTTGAATGCAGTGCTGTAGGAATTGGGCTAATTTCAGGGTATACTGCTGCCAATCAAATTGGTATTTTAGACAGTTTAATAAAATATAATGCAGCTGTTAATTTCGGTGACTTTACTACATTAAGTATAGAAGATATCAATGAAAAGATTCAGTTAATTATTACTCAACCGGCAGTCATTAATGACCTAATCCACAATCAAAACAAAATGATTGATGGGAAGTCTCCGGAAAGATTGCTAAATGTTTTCAGGGAGTTATCAGCAAGTAAAATAAAATTCCGTTTTGCTGACATAAATGATATGGAATTATACTTTAACTGGACGAATGACCCACTGGTACGTGCCAATTCCTATCAACATGAATCAGTATCTTATGAAGATCACAAAAAATGGTTTCAATCAAAAGTCAATTCAACAGATTGTCAATTCTATTTATTTTATAAGGAAGTTGATTTTCCTATAGGTCAAGTGAGAATCGACAAAAATGGTAATGAAGTGGTTATTGGAATATCAATTGGTGAAAAAAGCAGAGGCAAATCTTATGGTCCTAAAATGTTAAAGGCAGCCACTTCAGATTACCTTAAAAAAAATCCAAATGCGATTATCTTTGCCTATATCAAAGAAGAAAACATTCCTTCCCAAAAAATATTTTTGTGTGCAGGATTTAACATAAAAGAAAAAGTAAACGTACATGGGCATAAAAGTTTAAAGTTGCAAAAAACCTAAAAATGATAGCAGAAATAATGATTGGTCGGCATAAAATCGGCATCAATGAAAAACCGTTTGTGATTGCTGAGATGAGTGGTAATCACAATCAATCCCTCGAAAGAGCATTAACAATAGTTGATGCTGCAGCTGCTTCAGGAGCACATGCCATTAAACTTCAAACCTATACTGCTGATACAATTACCATGAAAGGGGCATACACCATTCATGATCAAAACTCCTTGTGGGATGGTAAAGAATTATTCGAATTATATTCAAATGCATACACTCCCTGGGAATGGCATAAGCCCATTTTTGATCGGGCAAAAGAAAAGGGAATCCTGGCATTCAGTTCTCCTTTCGATGAATCCGCAGTTGACTTTCTTGAATCAATTAATACTCCTGCATATAAAATAGCGTCTTTTGAAAATACGCATCATCCATTATTGATAAAAGTTGCCGCTACCGGTAAACCTGTTATTGTTTCAACAGGTGTTTCTACTATTTCAGATATTGATGAAACTGTAAGAGTTCTTCGAAAAGCCGGCTGCAACTCCCCTATTCTACTTAAATGTACAAGCACTTATCCTGCAAATCCGGAAAACACGAACCTGCTTACATTACCTCATCTTTCACAACTGCATAATTGTATTGTAGGATTATCTGATCATACAATGGGTATTGGAGCGTCAGTAGCTGCGGTGGCTTTAGGTGCTAGAGTGATTGAAAAACATTTTACACTTAGTCGGGCGGATGGTGGAGTTGACAGTGCTTTTTCACTGGAGCCTGATGAGTTTAAATCGTTGGTGATCGAAACAGAACGTGCTTTCCTTGCTTTAGGCAAAATTCAATATGGGATTCAAACTGCTGAAGAGAATAGTGTTCTTTTTAAACGTTCTATATATATAAGCACAGACATGAAGAAAGGGGATCTTATTAATGAAAAAAATATTCGCATAATTCGTCCAGGACTTGGACTTGAGCCGAAATATTTAAACATTTTGATTGGTAAAAAAATCAACCGTGATGTGAATAAAGGAACTGCTTTTACCTGGGATTTAATAGGGTAACAAAAATAGAAGTTATTAAAAACAATGCTGAATTTAGAATTACCCGGAAGTAATTACCAAGAACATAATGAAGCTTATGGCGACAACTATGTTGCTGCAAGATATTGTGGTTTTGCAAAGGCTCCAAAACCAATAGACGGGGAATGGCAGCATGGTTGGATTATTCCAGAGCGGAATATACATCCTGAATTTGTTATTGGAAGTGATGGACAATCATCAACAAGAAAAAGCAAAAAGTATTTTGTTGCAAGAAAAGATCAGGAAATATATTTAAAGAAAAAAGGATTTACAAACGTATTTGCCATAGGCTTACCTGTAGTTTATCTTAATCAACCTGATGTTACAAGAATCAATGGCACACTACTGGTGATGCCTGTTCATTCTCTTTCAGACACCCAAGAAAACTGGGACGATGAAGCATATGCATCATATATACATAGCATAGCCGGAAATTTTTCTGAAGTTGTTGTTTGTCTTCACAAATCCTGTATTGATAAAGGAAATTGGGTCAAAGCCTTCAGTAAAAGAAATTATCAAATCGTTTTGGGTGCTGACCCCAATGACAGTAATAGTTACGAGCGGCTCTCCATACTATTCAGCCGTTTTGAATTTGTTACTACCAATGAATTTGGATCACAATTGGCTTATGCAGCTTTTTTCGGTGCGAAACCTTCTATAGCAGGACCACCACCAAATTTCAAAAGAAGCGATTATAAACAAACAACTTTTTATCGCAATGCTCCAATGGTATTGGATATTGTTGATAGTTGGGTTAAAGAAGGGTATTATAAAAAATGTTATCCAAATTTATACGTAGAACCACATCTTGCGAAAGATTTAAAGCAATGGGCTTCATTTCAATTGGGCCAATCGGAGAAAAAAAATCCTGATCAATTATTACAGTTATTCGGATGGACAAATTTTGCAATATTCTTATTCAAAATAAAAAGGGTATATCATAAAATAATTAAGTTTATCAAATAATAATTGATTCTTTATTAAATGTTAATCTCCATCATCATTCCTACATTCAACAGGGCTGAGTCATCAGCTATAGAACCAAGTGTCATAGCTAATG
>JANOXC010000005.1:0-8283 GCA_031418215.1 Bacteroidota bacterium | reverse complement strand
CTCGTATCTGAAACGGGCAGGTTTGTGGAGGCGGCGCCGGCTCCCGTTATTTCATTAACAGCAGGAGCAGTAATATCTCTTTCTTCCTGTTCATGTTTGGTGGATGGGGTGCAAGAAGTTAAAATTAATATTATATATATAAATAATATTCTAAGCATAGTATTATTTTTTCTGTATGATGATAATGCTTTCATCAGCTTGCTTTTCTAGCTGGGAGTTATTAGTTCGGAGTTCGGAGAGAGTTAAGGCTGTTTGGCTGTTGCTGCTACTAACTTTTTTAACTCCGAACACCGAACTTTTTAATATCCACAGCTATTTAGCGTAGGATATCCCTGCTCCTGACTTAATTACTTAGCATGGTAAAATTAGTACGAAACAATTTAATCGCAATAGCGAGCAATACAATACCAAACACCTTTCTGATAATGCTGATGCCTGCCTTGCCCAGTAATTGTTCAATAGGCTGAACCAGCCTAAGAACAATATATATAACAATCGTGTTTACTGCAATCCCAACCAAAATAGTTTCTACATTATATTCTGCACGAAGGGAGAGCAATGTTGTCATTGTTCCGGTTCCTGCGATGAGCGGAAATGCAATCGGTACAATGGAGGCCGTTTCAGGAATATCGTCTTTATATAATCGAATGCCCAGTATCATTTCTATGGCCAGAAAAAAAATAACCAGGGCTCCTGCAATGGCAAATGAAGAAACATCGATACCGATCAGCTTCAAAATACTCTCTCCTAAGAAGAGAAAAAGAACCATGATTAGAAAAGATGCAATAGTTGCTTTCTCTGAATGAATCCTCCCGACTTTCAATCGTGTTTCAATAATTACCGGCAACGAACCAATGATATCGATCACGGCAAAGAGGATCATGCTTACCGATACAACGTCTTTTAATTGCAGGTTAATATCCATATTAATTCCATCAACGAATTACGAATAAAATATGAATATACGAATGGGGTTATTGCTAACATACTAAGTGTTCTTGAGAGAATACACTATTCGTAAATTCGTAATTCGTTGATCTTTTATACTAGTTTAAATGTTTCCAAAAATTTTGTTGTATAGTTCCCCTTTCTAAAATCTTCATTCTGCATTAGCTGTGCATGAAATGGAATGGTGGTCTTTACCCCTTCAATAACAAACTCACTCAATGCGCGCTCCATTGTTTGTATTGCCTCTTCTCTTGTTTGCGCAATGGTGATGAGCTTGGCAATCATGGAGTCGTAATAAGGCGGTATGGTATAACCGGAATATATATGTGAGTCAACACGAACGCCATGCCCGCCTGGTTGATGATAAGTAGTAATTTTTCCAGGGGAGGGTCGAAAATCATGGTAAGGATCTTCTGCATTGATCCTGCATTCAATGGCATGCATCGCAGGAAAATGGTTTTTGCCACTGATAGGAACACCTGCTGCAATTTTTATTTGTTCTTTTATTAAATCATAATTAATAACCTCTTCGGTAATCGGATGCTCTACCTGAATTCGTGTATTCATTTCCATGAAATAAAACTTACCATGTTTATCCACTAGAAATTCTACAGTACCAACTCCTTCATAGCTCGTTGCCAATGCTGCTTTTATTGCAGCCTCCCCCATTTCTTTGCGCAACTTATCTGTCATGAAAGGAGAAGGGGTTTCTTCTACTAACTTTTGATGACGTCGTTGTATGGAACAATCACGCTCACTCAAATGACAGGCTTTGCCATACTGATCGCCGGCAATTTGAATTTCAATATGCCTGGGTTCTTCAATGTATTTTTCAAGGTACATACCGTCGTTTCCAAAAGATGCGCCCGCTTCTGCACGTGCTGTTTCCCATGCTTTTTGAAATTCCTCATCTTTCCAGATAATGCGCATCCCCTTTCCTCCACCGCCCGCCGTTGCTTTGAGGATAACAGGGTAACCAATTTTCTTAGCAATTTTTATTCCTTCATCTATATCATTCAAGAGTCCTTCGGAACCGGGAACAATTGGAACACCTGCATTCTTCATCGTCGCTTTGGCACTGCTCTTGTCACCCATTGCATCAATCATATCCGGTGAGGCACCAATAAATTTTACTCCGTGTTCTTTGCAAATAGCGGAAAATTTAGAGTTCTCTGAAAGAAAACCGTATCCCGGATGAATGGCATCAGCATTGGTAATTTCTACTGCTGCAATGATGGCTTGCATATTCAAATAAGAATCACGGCTTGGCGGCGGACCGATACAAACAGCTTCATCTGCAAAACGAACATGTAAACTTTCTTTGTCAGCGGTTGAGTAAACTGCAACGGTACGAATATTCATCTCTTTACAGGTACGAATAATTCGCAGTGCAATTTCTCCGCGGTTGGCTATTAATATTTTCTTGAACATGTTTTCAATTTGGAAATTTGGAAATTTGAAAATGGCATATTCTGATAATTTGAAAACAAACATTTCATTTTCAAATTTTCAAATTAGCTAATTAACTTGGGTCAACTAAGAATAATGGTGTGTCGTATTCAACCGGTGTGGCATTTTCAACCAATATCTTCACAATCTTTCCTTTTAGTTCTGATTCAATTTCATTGAAAAGCTTCATCGCTTCAATGATGCAAAGCACTTTACCCGGCTGTATTTCATCACTAACACTTACAAAGTTGGGCTTGTCGGGTGAAGGAGTACGATAGAATGTACCAATCATAGGCGACTTAATGGTAACGTATTTTGAATCCTCAGACGCTTTTGCTGCTTCTTTTACCGGAGTGGCAACAGGTTGAACGACTGCCGACGGAGCGGCAACAATAGGGGCGACATAAGCAACTGGCGGTGCATGATTTTCGACACGCTGCGCCACAGCATTCTTTATCGTAATCTTAACGTCTTTTAATTCAAGACTTACCTCGCTGACTCCTGCTTTGGCCACAAATTTTATTAGGTCTTCAATTTCTTTCTTATTCATACGTGTTATTTTAAAATACAATAATGATAGAACTTGGCCTCCGAAGAGTTGCCTTTGGGATTAACAAAGGACGAATATACATAAAAAACAATACCGCCGATTTTTATTAATTAGCCTCTGTTTTATAGCGTTTTTTGCAATATTTTAAGCTTTTTTGGCAAAAAAGGACGAATTTATCACAATTTCAAAAAAAGAAAAGTAAAGAAAGTATTACTGATTTTGAATTTTTGTTGGGCCACAACTAAACCGATATGCTATTATTTCCAGAGCAACCAAAATTCCAGTTTCTTATGAAAGCGGACCTCCTGTCTATTAGCGCATCTAAAAAAATAATTGGAAATTATTAAGGCCTATCAATTATTACGCCTTTGCGTCATATGACCACTTGATCCAAATAGCGCCCCAGGTGAATCCACCACCAAATGCAGCAAGGATAATGTTATCGCCTTTATGCATCTTGTTTTCCCATTCCCAAAGACAAAGTGGGATGGTACCATTAGTGGTATTTCCGTAACGTTCGATATTCAACATTACTTTTTCATGGCTAAGTCCCATGCGGTTGGCTGTAGCATCAATGATGCGTTTATTAGCCTGGTGCGGAACCAGCCATGCCACATCGTCGCCTGTTAAATTATTTTTTTCCAGAATTTCTGCTGATACATCAGCCATTCCCTTTACCGCAAACTTAAAAACAGGTTGTCCGTCCTGATATATATAATGTTCTTTGGCATCAACTGTTGCATGGCTTGCAGGCTTAATACTTCCTCCTGCTTTCTGATGTAAATATTGCCGTCCGGATCCATCACTCTTTAAGATGGCATCCATAATTCCATTTCCATCCGTTGAAGGTTCGAGTAACACTGCGCCTCCGCCATCACCAAAAATAATGCAAGTAGAACGATCGGTATAATCTACTATGGAACTCATCTTATCAGCACCTACAACAATTACTTTTTTATACTGCCCACTTTCAACAAACTTGGCTGCTGTCGCTAATGCGAACAAAAATCCTGAACAAGCTGCATTGATGTCGTAACCAAAAGCATTAACGGCACCAACCTTATCGCAAATAATATTTGCTGTTGCAGGGAATTGCATATCAGGTGTTGTTGTTGCGCAAATAAGCAGCTCAATTTCATCTGCACGAATTCCTCTTTTCTCCAATAATCCTTTAACAGCTTTCTCTCCGATATCAGAAGTCCCAAGGCCTTCGCCTTTCAATAAGCGGCGCTCTTTAATACCGGTACGCGAGGTGATCCACTCATCGTTGGTATCCACCATCTTTTCCAGTTCTTTATTGGATAATATATATTCGGGAACCCAGCCGTTGACTGCAGTAATAGACGCTCTTATTTTGGTCATACCTGTTGGGTGATGCTTTCTTGCAGTGCACCTGCTATCTTTTCTGTTAGGCCTGCTTCAGTGATTCGTTTTGTAATCAGAATCATGTTTTTGGTGGCGCGCTGATTACTGATGCCATGAGCAATAATAACCGGAGCATTTACACCAAGCACAGGTGAGCCACCATAGTTTTCATAATTGAATCTTTGAAAATGATCGTCGTTAATATTGCGCTGGACGATGAGATCATAAAAAGATTCTGCCATCTTCAGAATTACATTACCTGTAAATCCATCACAAACTATTACATCCGCTTTATCATTAAAAAGATCGCGGCCTTCAATATTTCCAATAAAATTTACATGACTGGTTGATTTTAAAAGCTGATGTGTCGCCTGTGATAATGCATTTCCTTTTTCAGGTTCTTCACCAATATTCATCAACCCTACTTTTGGCTTCGTAACATTATAAACGCTTTCCATAAAAACACTACCCAGTACTGCAAATTGCTGAAGTACTTCAGGTTTACAGTCGGCATTAGCGCCAACATCTAATATCACACCCCACTTGCCATCTTCTTTTGGTACAACAGAACTAATTGCAGGACGCAGAATGCCGGGAATAGTTTTAACACTAAACATGGCACCTACCATCATGGCTCCACTATTTCCGGCGCCGGCAAATGCATCAATTTGTTTTTTCTTTAAATATTCGAAACCACGGCTGATGCTTGAATCAGGTTTTTGAGAAATCGCTTTTGCCGGATGTTCCTCCATACCTATTACTTCCGTTGTATGAACAATATCCACTTTGGAAACATCTGCTCCTTCCTGCTTGAAAATATCGAGGATAGATTGCTTGTCGCCAAACAAAACCAATTTTACATCAGCAGGTAATTCCGGCAATGCAGAAATTACACCCCTGGTGATTTCAAATGGTGCAAAATCACCACCCATAATATCGATTCCGATTCTCATTGATTGGTTATTGGTTAATAGTATTGGGTTATCAGTAATAACTTAATAACTTAATCTCTTAATAACTTAATAACTCAAAAATTATGCTTCGCGCTCCATTACAACTTTGCCTTTGTAATAAAGTTTGTCTTCATGCCAGTAAGCGCGGTGCCATAAATGGGCTTCGCCGGTTGTAGCATCAATAGCAATGGTTGGAGCAACAGCTTTGTAATGAGTTCTGCGCTTATCTCTTCTGCTTTTCGAGATCTTGTGTTTAGGATTTGGCATTTTATTTCAATATTAAATGTTACTGTTATTTCAATTTTAAATTTTTCAATATGTCCCATCTGGGGTCTGACTGATCTTGTTCTTCCTCCTGCAGATGTTGCTTCATTTCTTTGAGGCTTTCTTCATTACATCCTGATTTACCATTCTTTAAATCCGGATGAACAGGATTGAGTGGAACCATCAGGTTAAGATAATCATACAGGTGAGGAACGAGATCGAGTTCACTACTCGTAAGCGGAATACTGATAATGTCTTCCTTCTCTTCATCCGTAACTTCCTCCACCTGTCTAACCATTAAATGCCTTTCTTCATCCATTACAATATCAAACTCATCAAGGCATCGAACGCAGGTTACATGAATGTTCCCTTTGAAATGAAAGGTCAACTGCAAATTATTAACTCCCTTTTCAAAGGCTAAATTCACTTTTACATCTGCCTTATTAATTAATGATTCTTTAAAAGGCTCAAAGAACGAATCGGTAATATGATAATCAAAGTTGTGCAAGCCATTGGCAAGGCTGGCAAACGGAATTTTGTAGTGAGAACGCTTTTCCATATCCAAATGGGCTAATATTTCCCGCTTTGTTAATCATTTAAGGTTATTAACAAAAGAAGGGCTGCAAATGTATAAAATGTTAATAAGGTAGGAAAGAAGTCCGAGCCTTCAAATTGATCAACTCAAAATTGTGATTTATCACCATATCAATGGCATTAAACCTTTGTAAATCAGCTGTTTATTTCGAATAATTTCTGAAACAAAAGGGCTTTTGATAAATCTTCATTTAAAAAAAATGAAATTGGGATGCCTATGTAAAAGCATTTTCTCCTGTCACATCCATACCTGTAATCAACAAATGAATATCATGTGTTCCTTCATAAGTAATTACCGATTCGAGGTTCATCATGTGGCGCATAATGGGGTATTCGCCGGTAATCCCCATGCCTCCATGTATTTGTCTTGCCTCGCGCGCTATCTCCAATGCCATGTTTACATTATTGCGTTTAGCCATGGATATCTGTTGAGGTGATGCGCGGTGCTCATTTTTCAAAACTCCCAATCTCCAGGCTAATAACTGCGCTTTGGTGATCTCAGTGATCATCTCTGCCAGCTTCTTTTGCTGTAACTGAAATCCTCCGATAGGTCTGCCGAATTGAATGCGTTGTTTTGAATAACGCAATGCTGAATCATAACAATCCATCGCTGCACCAATGGCACCCCAGGCAATTCCAAATCGGGCTGAATTGAGGCAACCCAATGGGCCTTTCAGTCCTTTGATATCAGGGAAAATATTTTCTTTAGGGACTTTAACATTATCAAAAACCAATTCGCCGGTAGCACTTGCACGCAAGGACCATTTACCATGTGTTTCAGGAGTGGTAAATCCTTCCATTCCGCGTTCAACTATTAACCCACGGATATCGCCTTTTTCATCTTTCGCCCACACCACTGCAATTTGTGCAAAAGGAGCATTGCTGATCCACATCTTGGCACCGTTTAATATTACATGGTCGCCTGCATCTTTGAAATTAGTCAGCATGCCTGAAGGATTTGAACCATGATCGGGTTCCGTTAATCCGAAGCATCCAAGATATTCTCCACTGGCAAGCTTTGGTAAATATTTTCTGCGTTGCGCTTCACTTCCATAGGTATAAATCGGAAACATCACCAAGGAACTTTGTACGGATGCTGTGGAACGAATTCCTGAATCTCCGCGCTCAATTTCCTGCATGATTAATCCGTAGGAAATCTGGTCTAATCCGCCGCCACCATATTCAACCGGGATATACGGACCGAATGCACCGATCTCGGCAAGGCCTTTCACCAACTGTTTCGGGAACTCTGCACGTTGTGCATAATCTTCAATGATTGGGGAAACTTCTTTCTTAACCCAGCTACGCACAGAATCGCGAACAAGTTTGTGTTCTTCTGTTAGAAGATCGTCAATTAAAAAATAATCGGGTGCCTGAAATAAATCTGTTTTTGCCATGGTATGAAAATAGAAATTGAGGGTGCAAAAGTAGGAAATACGGCGTTACTAAAACTGGTATGGAATTAATAGCCCATGAATTAATTCCTGGGCTATTGAGATGATGCATTAATATTTATTACTTATTTTTATGAAATGAAAAAGTTTTTACGCCTTTTAAGTATTTTCTTATCAACTTATCGTACTCGGTTGGCGACCCACCAACCGATTTAGCAAAAACATAATATGCATTTCCACCGCTTGAAATATTTTCTCGTATACCTCTCCCCGTTAGTGGTGGCAACATCCTTATCATTAAACGGTATATGGACATTTTCTGCAATCTTCGTATTTTTTATTTTAATTCCATTAATTGAACTCTTCCTTTCGGGATCTAGTAAAAACTTAAATGCTATTGAAGAAGAATTGGCCAAGAAAGATGTATTCTATGACGTGCTGCTTTACGGTTTGGTCCCTACTCAATATGCATTGCTATATTTCTTTTTGAATCAAGTTAGTAATGAGTCATTACCCTGGTATGAAAAGGCAGGGATGACAACAGCTTTTGGAATGTCATGCGGAATAATTGGTATCAATGCTGCGCATGAATTGGGACATCGTTCAACCTGGTATGAGCAGGCAATGAGTAAAATGCTTTTGCTGACCTCTTTATATATGCACTTCTTCATTGAACATAACAGGGGTCATCATAAATATGTATCCACCAACGAAGACCCGGCTTCCGGAAGACCTGGAGAAACCTTGTATGCTTTTTACATTCGTT
>JANOXC010000004.1:0-13552 GCA_031418215.1 Bacteroidota bacterium | reverse complement strand
TTATCCATAGTTTGTTTAGTCTTCGTAAACCAAACATAACTATAAAGGGTGAGCTAAAAATGGCTCATCCTTTTATTATTTTTGTCGGACAACAGTGATTAATTTTCATTAATCCTGCTTTGTCCTTCTGAGCCCCGAGGACTCGCATACCCGTCAGGCTAATTTCCTATATTTCTTTTAACAGTTCCGTAGGAACGACATTTTGGTAACATCAAAACCACTAAAATGCCTAAGTTCCGTAGGAACGTGATTTTTGGTTGCATCATATTTCACACTGAATATTACGTCCCTACGGGGCTTATGTTTATTCGTATGGTGATGTTAGCAGTATTTGGTCCCTACGGGACTTATGAGTTGAATCTCCTCCTTTTTTTCTAGTTTTCATAACAAACCTTTAATTGTCTACTGCTTCTTCTAAGAAGGCCCTATCAATGATAGTCTGATGATTGAACTTTTATCCCGTCACTACGGGACTTTCAACAAATTAACAATATTTTAGCTTGACTCCTATGCGATGACTCGGGGCGAAGAATCTCGTAATCTACATTGAAGAAAAATCATCATGCTATTAATTAAAACTTCTCTCAGAATAATCCGGAGATGCTTCATTCCTCCATCGGGCGTTTTTAAATTATATTTTTCGTTTGTAATGAACAATAATTTTTAACCGCAAAGTCCGCAAAGGTTTTCGCAAAGAAACGCGAAGAAAAAAGTTAAAACATCGCGCACTTTGCGTTTTCTTTTCTTAGTGCACTTTGCGGTAAAAAACGCATTATCCTAATCTTTCCAATCAGCGATAAACAAATTGGTATCACGTGTACCGTTATTATTCCTGTTGGAGGAAAAAATTAATTTTTTGACATCAGAAGAAAACATTGGAAAAGCATCGAACATTCCAACATCAGTTCTATTTTCAATATTTTGCCTTTTAATACTTAATTCTATCTACTTACAACTTGTTATTAGTATAAATAAAGTTGCTAAATATTGATTACTAGTAATTTATATTCATACATTTACCGTATGGAGTATTTTTATTTTTCAGGTCATTTTAATATTTAAACCTTTTAAAAAACTAAATTTATGGAAACCAAAAATCAAAATCAGTCAAGAGTCAAGAGTCAAGAGTTTTTAAACAGGCGATTAAATTATGCTTTTTGCTGTTAATTTTAAGTATGACAAATTTAAGAGCCCAATCTCCAATTGTTCCGGCATTAATTGGCGGTACTTATGTCGGTATTACTGGAGGCGTTATCCAACATCTGAGTTGTGATGGATTAACTTACAATGCTGGTGGCAACACCATGAAGGTTTTTGCATGGGATGGAAATGGAGTTGTTGGTAATCAGGGATGGGCCTATGATAATGGCTCTGGGGTCTCATCGACTCAAGCTTTCACAGTTGGATCAGGCCTCACCCCTATTTATCGTCCTGAAATCGCCCTTGTGAGCAAGGATTTTAGTGGGACTGTTGCCATTTTTGCGGTAATGGTATATTATGTTGATATTGGAGGCGGTCAAGATGAAGGACGCATAGAAATTCAGCTTTGGAGTGGAAGCGGTTTTGCAGCTATTTATTTTGCCACGATTCCAAATTCTATTTCCACATTAAGTACAAAAACAATTAGTGTTGCTGGTGATGAAAATGGTCATTTTGTAGTTGTAAATGATGAGGGGATCGCTCCATATTCCATCAAACATATTGGTCAATGGGTGGGCTATATTGACAGTCCAACAACAATAAATATGGGAACTGCCGGTTTAATTACACGAAATAATTATGATATGTCTGAACCGGATGCAGATGTAACATTCGACAACAATGTTAATATTGCACCATTTGATGGAAGTGTTTATCTGACCTTTGTTACCAAGCAGGGCTATACCATTATGGCAGCGGCAATTCAGTTTCGCGATTTATTTCCCGGTGGAACATGGGATATTATGACAAACGCCGATGATCTGGCTGAAGTTCCCAATTCTTGTATTACATTTCAGCCTTCTGTTTCCGTAAATGATGGCTATCAAGCATTTTTGGGAGGCTATATTCCCCATGCATCTGTAGCTTATAAAGATGATTGTTCGGGTACAGAATCAATATATTTGTTTGGTATCAATCGTTCCACCTATGCCTTGTCATCCATTTTATTGCCAACACCGGTAATATCCGGAATTCGCAATACTCATCCAACCGTTGTTACCGACCCGATTGATGTATTTTCTGTAACAGCATGGGATTATTTTGATGGCACTTCCACATTTGAAGGACTGGCACATACGGCTACATACACTTTGGCAACTAATACCTTCGACCCCACCTATAGTGGCGATATGCAGGTGCAATTAAATGGTGGATTTACACAACTAACCACAGCATCAGGATTTAGTCAGACGGAAATGATATATTTTTATATTGAAAATAGTTTCGGTAATTTAGAGTATAAAACAATGCCGTATAGCAGTACTCAACTGAGAAAAGCGGAAATGAATAACACAACTAAGCTAGTGCTTTATCCCAATCCTGTTACCTCGTCAATCAACATTAATGCAAAAGATAATCTGGCGACAACAATACTTACGGATGCTACAGGGCGTATTATTAATACCATTGATGGTAACAGCAGGGTATTGGAAAATACACTTAATAAAAACGTAGTAACACTTCCTAACGGTTTGTATTTTTTAAAGTCAACTGATGAAGACGGCAATGTAACCACGGTTAAATTTTTAAAACAGTAATATGCGTTGGTTATTAAAATCAGGGTTGCTGCTTGCGGCAACCCTGATTACCTCAGTTGCTTCAGGGCAAAATATATATAAACTCTGGGACAATGTTTACCAGGGCGATTGGACATACGACGGAATCTTCCTGCAAATGGAAAAAGCAGGTGATGACCAGTTAATCATAGCAAGTTATAGTACTTCGGATTCCGGTTATGATAAAACAATGCCATACTTCCCACCTTTTGCGGCTGCTTCTTGGATTATCATGATGGATGCCAACGGCAATAAAAAATGGGATAGAGATTTTTATGGGGCCTTATTTACAAGAGGATTATCTGTTATGGATAAAAATACGATCCTGATGACGGCAGATATTGGCAGTTCATATGTTGGAGGTGATGTTACCGCTCCTCTCACCCCCGGAACAGGTGGAGGTTCAGGTATATATGGAATATGGATAGTTGCTTTTGATACTACAGGCACCATTTTATGGAATAAGCGATTTGGAGGTGGAACAGATACTACTACAGTTCCAGTTCCGGTGAATGGAGGCTATGCAATTTCAACTGATGTTAAGGCGGTCAACGGCAGTATTTATGTTTCGGGCAGGGCTGTGGTAGCAGATAGTATATATGGAGGTGATCTTGAAATTACCAATTGCCCTTTTATTTCCAATATTGGTATGCCTCCTTTTAGACCCAAAGACATGTTATTCTACAAAGTAAATCCAACAGATACCCTGACCAATGAATGGAACAGGATGTATGGCGGTGACAGTGTGGATTGGGCAACATCCATAATGCCAATGTCCACAGGAGGATTTTTGTTGGGAGGAATCACCACTTCACAGGCAAGTTGCAATCAAACGGTAAGTGCCTACCAAAGTCCATATTATGATTTTTATGTATTGCACCTGGATACTTTCGGTAACATTATCTGGCAGCAACGATACGGAGGCAGTAAAAACGACTGGCTTAACGGTATTATTGATGCAGGCAACAATGAATATTTATTGTACGGGCGTACACTTTCACCCATGAGTTATGATGTAAGTACCAATGGATACAATGATACTTCACTATGGATGGTTATGATTGACAGTGCAGGCAATAAATTGTGGGACAAAAGATACGGCTCATGTGTTGGTTTTGATTTTTTAGGACCGACATTCAATGAACCGACTTATGGAGCGAATACTGTTGATGGCATCAGCACCAGTGACGGAGGCTTTTTATTTGTAAGCAATATAAAAGACAGTTTACCCTGCGGCGATGTAAGTGAGGCGGGCAAAGGATTGGAGGATTACTGGATGTTGAAGCTGGATCATGCTGGTTATAAGCAATGGGATAAACGGTTTGGCGGACCAGGAAGAGACGTTGCACAGCAGGTAGTGGAAATGAGTCCGGGTTATTATATTATTGGTGGATACAGCAAAGGATTAAACACTGCAGAGCGAGCAATAGGCGGTGATAAGTCAGAAATTACCATTGGTGTTTATGATATATGGATGGTTGGCGTAGTGGATAGTGAAGCGGTAGTTGCTGTGCATGAAATGGAGGAAAAGAGTTTTGAGTTTAATATATATCCTAATCCTGCAGGGGATGAAGTAACAATCAGCATCACCCCCGGCCCCTCCTCTCCTGTAGAGAAGGGAAATGCGAAGTTTTCGGTTTATATATATGAAATTACCGGAAAGCAGCAACTGCATCAAGTTTTACCATCCATAGCTTTAGCGAAGGATGGCAACACCTCCCCACCAATTAACATAAGCACCTTAAGCAGTGGTATATATATAGTTGAAGTGAGAGATGAAAAGGGTTTTGCTGAGAGGAAGAAGTTGGTAAAGGATTAAAAAAAATTAAACTTTTTCAATGGCTCTCAACCTTTGAAAGGGTGATAGCCAAGCCTGCTCATTTTAAATACAGTGAAGAAGGATTAAAATTCTCTTTCAGGGTTTAGTAAAACCATTTACCGTATAGTTTGCATTGGTTGTCGCAACGAAAAGAAAAACTTTGTGATCTCTACGTATTTTTTTCTTAGCGCACTTTTCGGTAAAAGTTGAACATTCCTAATCTTTCCAATCAGCAATAAAAAGATTGGTATCGCGGCTGCCGTTGTTATTCCTGTTAGATGAAAAAATTAATTTTTTGCCATCAGGTGAAAACATTGGAAAAGCATCGAACATTCCATCGTAGGTGATCTGCTCTATTTTTTTACCTTTCAAATCACACATATACAAGTTGAAAGGGAGTCCGCGTTTTGATTTATAGTTCGAAGAAAAAATCACCTTATTCCCTTTATGATTAAAAAACGGTGCCCATTCAGCATTTCCCATGTCCGTAACTTTTCTGAGTCCGCTGCCATCAGCATTTATTATATATAGATCCATTTGAGTAGGCTGAACCAATCCTTCTGCCAGCAAATCTTTATATTCTTTAATTTCTTCAGGTGTTTTTGGCCTTGATGCACGAAAAATAATTTTCTTTCCATCAGGAGAAAAGAAAGCACCGCCGTCATATCCTAAGTCATGAGTAAGTTGCTTTACATTGCTGCCATCAATATTCATGGTATATATTTCAAGATCTCCTGAACGCATGCTGGTGAAAACAATCTTGTCGCCCTTTGGAGAAACAGTTCCTTCCGCATCGTAACCCGGAGTATTGGTAAGTTGTTTAATGATGTTTCCTTGCAAGTCAGCAATAAAAATATCGAAGGAGGAATAAACGGACCATACATATTTGCCGTCACTACGTTTTGCTGCAACAGGAGGACAATCAGTTCCGGCAAGGTGTGTTGAAGCATACAGGATAGTAGAGTCGCCAGGCATAAAAAAAGAACAAGTCGTACGACCTTTACTTTTGCTGATCAAAGCAGGTGCACGATCTTTCATCACAGGTTCTGAAAATGCATAAGTATAAATCTGATCACATTCATCACCCCATGCTTTATTATGCGCCTGAAATGAAATTTTTTGTCCGTTAAAACTGAAGTAAGCTTCAGCATTATCGCCACCGAAAGTCAATTGCCTTACATTACTTAAGTGTTTTTCTTCTCCGGCATATAATAACGTGTTAGCATTAAAGGCAGGCCCGCTTTTGTTTTGTGCGGAAAGGAAGAACGAGTAAAAAAGGAGGGCAATAAAAAAGCTATAGTTTTTCATAAAATTGAATTAACGCGCGAAAGTAAAATGTATGTATTGAAAACCACTTTTTAAAGGAATGATGTTTGTCATATAGTCGTAAAAAAATCCCCCGCTAGGAGGCGGAGGATCAAATGTTGAATGAAAAAAATGATTACTTCACTTTTTTAGATAATTCAGTTCCGGCGCGGAAACGAACTACTTTCTTAGCAGCAATCTGAATTACTTTACCGGTTTGCGGGTTACGTCCTTTACGGGCAGAACGCTTGCTGATGCCGAATGTTCCGAAGCCTACTAATGTTACCTTCTCTCCTTTTTTAAGAGAAGCACTCGTAGCCATCATAAAGGAATTCAGCGCCATAGTAGCTTGATTTTTGCTGATCTTGGCATCAGCTGCAATTTTGGTAATTAAATCACCTTTGTTCATGTTTTTTGATTTTAGTTAATGAATATTGGTTAATTGTTAATGATGAGCAAATATATACTCACAACCAGCGAACTACAAGGTATTTCAACTTGTCAAAAGGCCTGAAACACCTGATTTATCAACAGGCTTGATGCTTTAATGTTAATAAAACCGCTACAGCAAAGCGTTTCAAAAGCATTGCTAAACAAAATCCAATGCGATAAAGACTTCTTGGGAAGCAGTAAGATTCATTTCAAAAAGATATTATTCACCAATCATTAACAAAATAAATTTGCACAGGCAGGGCAATTGCCGTATTTTTGATTAAAATTAATAGGGAACACAACAATACGGCGCAAACAGCGTTTAATTATAAGTAATACTATTTTCTAACTAAAAACACACGATATAGGACGAACTCTACACTGATTAAATCATTCAAACAAAGTCAGTTAACTTTAATAAAGTTCGTCTATGCGTCAAAACCCCCTCAACGACCAGGAGCTTGTTGTGCGTTACCTTCAAGGTGATGAACAAAGCCTAAAAGAGCTCATTACCCGCCATCAGCGAAAGATCATGACCAGCATTTACCTGCTGATAAAAGATCGCGAAATGGCTGAAGATATCTTTCAAGATACCTTTATTAAGGTCATCAATACACTTCGATCTGGCAATTACAATGAAGAAGGTAAATTCCTTTCATGGGTGCTGCGTATTGCGCATAACCTTGTGATAGATCATTTCCGCAGGCAGCAAAAGATGCCTATGGTGCGTGATACGGAAGATTACAGCCTCTTTGATTTTATCCCTTTGGCCGACGAAAACGTGGAAGACCGCATTATCAGCGGCCAGATCCATGATACGGTTCGAAGGATGATTGAAGAATTGCCCGAAGATCAGCGCGAAGTAGTGGTGATGCGGCATTACGGCAACATGAGCTTCAAGGAGATTTCTGAAGTAACCAATGTAAGTATCAACACCTCTTTGGGCCGAATGCGTTATGCCCTCATCAATCTCCGCAAGTTGATTGAGGAGAAAAAGCTCATCCTCACAAAATAATTGCCGTAAATTATAATAATCGCTTTTTGGTTGCGTTTAAGACGGCAAATGATAAAACAACATTCTGCCGCCTATGCAAAAAACGTACTCAACAAACGATCTTATTCTTTACCTGTACAATGAAACACAATTAGAAGATAATGTGTTCATTCAACAATCAATTGACCTTGATGAGAAAACCGGAGAAGAATTCTCTCAATTGGTTGCCGTTCATGATTTGCTTGATAAAGTAACATTTAATCCAAAGCAATCATCAGTTGATTCCATTATGGCTTATTCTGCGATGCACAGTTTCCTGCATTGAAGAATTAAGGTAAGCGCATCATTCATTTCTATTTAAGTATTTTTTTTACCGCAAAGTGCGCTAAGAAGAGCAAAGAACCGCTGAGGAAAACGAGTTATTTCTTTTCTCAGCGGTTCTTTTGTTTTAAACTTTGCGAACTTTGCGGTTAATTATTTTTTATGACCCGTAAGGACAAATTTGCTTTCGTAACTGATTATTTTACCAGTCACCTTCCTGATGCTGCAACGGAATTAGCATATTCCAATCCCTATGAATTGTTGGTGTCAGTCATTCTCTCTGCCCAATGCACAGATAAGCGCGTTAATATGGTAACACCAAAATTGTTCGAGGCCTTTCCTATTCCTGAAGTAATGGCTGTTGCATCAGTTGATGAAGTGTTTCCTTTTATTAAAAGTATCAGCTACCCAAACAATAAAGCAAAGCATCTGGTGGGCATGGCTAAAATGTTATGTGAAAAATTTAATGGCACAGTCCCCGGTGATGTTGAACAACTGCAGCAACTTCCAGGTGTCGGAAGAAAGACGGCCAATGTGATTGCTTCTGTTGTTTTTAATCAACCAACAATGGCAGTTGATACCCATGTCTTTCGTGTAGCTGCAAGAATAGGATTAACATTAAAAGCCAAAACACCTCTTGCTGCTGAGCAACAGCTGGTAAAATATTTTCCTGAAGAAAAAATTCCTTTAGCCCATCACTGGTTGATATTACATGGAAGATATGTTTGCCTTGCAAGAAATCCCAAATGCAGTGAATGCGGCATTACTGTAGTCTGCAATTTTTATAAGAAAAATAAAGGAAAATCAGCGAGGACTTTAGGTTTTAAATAATAAAAGGATTTTGATTCTTAATTATTGAATGTGTTAATTCTGCATTCTACATTCTGAATTCTACATTAATGTGTAATGCCATAGCTTAATTCCGCAGTAAATTTTTGGTCGAGTGCACCAATCCTTTGCGCTGCTGCAGAAGTGATTTTAATGATGATGTTATCATTATCACCTGTAGCAGGTAACAAGCCAACAACCTTAACAAAAACAGAATTGTTATTCATGCGATTGGTTACTTTAATGATAGTTCCAATAGGCGCAGTCCTGTGTAATGCATAAAACTTGTTTTGATTTAATTCCTGATCAGCCAGCCAGGTAGCAACACCGGTCTCAACAACTTTTTCTACTGATCCCGGAGCAAAATCCTTACTAGGTACAGTGGCGGCACTTTCAACCGATTTAATATCAGTTCTGTTATCTGCTGCTTTAGTTTCCTGGTTTTTTTCTTCCTGAACAGCAGTTGTCGCAGTCTCTTTTTTCTCCTCTTTAACTGCTAAAGGTACTGCCGCTTTTTTCTCCTCTTCTTTAACTGATGCGGGTACTGCAACCTTTTTTTCCTCTTCTTTAACTGCTACTGCCGCTTTTTTCTCCTCCTCTTTAACTGCAACTGCTGCTTTTTTCTCCTCTTCTTTAACTACCAATGACACTTTTTTGTCTTCCTCTTTAACTGCTACTGCCGCTTTTGTCTCTTCCCCTTTTCCAACAATTAAATTACTTCCCAATGTGATATTGTTAGAAGAGAGGTTGTTCCATTTCTGAATATCAGAAACTGATTGCTTATACAATTTCGAAATATGATACAAAGTTTCTCCGGATTTAACAGTATGATAAATATAATTTTCTTTGGCGGTCACTGATGTAGTAGCCTTAACAGGAGTACTGACGGGTGCGGAGACTGGTGCAGACTTAACCGGAACACTAACGGCTGGGCTTGTGGCTTTATCGGTTTTTACAGGTACATAAATAACCTGGCCAATTTTTAAATCGGTAACACCGGCATTGGCGACCTGTAAATCCTTTACTGAAATTGCATTTTCTCTGGCGATACCTGTCCAGGTTTCTTTTGGCAAAACTTGATGAGTTGAATATTGCTTGCCATTAATCCATTTTACTCCATCGGATGTGGCCTGTCCTTGCAGTTTGGGTGATGATAAAACAACAGGAAAGAACAACATTAAAAGCTTTATCCTGAAATTCATGGTTTTAGTGATAGTTTTACACAATGATAGCAAGTTGTTATGGAGTCAAATCCATTGGCTCCTCCTCGTTTTCAACAGTTTAATTAACACCAATACTATGTTTAAAGCACGATTTACCGCCCTTGCCCTCCTTATAACGCTGATGTTGCCTGATTTGGTATGGGGGCAAAATGATTCAATGAAAAAAGTTTTTCAGCTTGACATCAGAGATGAGATCTCTCGTGGAATGGCACGCCAGGTCAGTAAGGCTTTGAATGAAGCAGTTTTGATGAAAGCAGATGTGTTTTTAATCAATATGAATACCTATGGCGGATTGCTTGATGCTGCCGATAGTATCCGTACTGCATTGCTCAATACCAAACTCCCCACTATTGTATATATTAATAATAATGCTGCTTCTGCAGGCGCACTCATTTCCATTTCCTGTAAAAAAATATATATGCGAAAAGGTGCCAATATTGGTGCTGCAACTGTAGTAGATGAAAAAGGTGAAGTGGTACCCGATAAATACCAGTCGTATATGCGTAGCATCATGCGTTCTACAGCAGAAACACGAGGGCGCGATCCAAGAATTGCAGAAGCAATGGTTGACCCAAGGACCTATATTCCCGGGGTGAATGATTCAGGTAAGGTTTTAACCATGACAAGCACAGAGGCATTGAAAAACAAATATTGCGATGGAATCGTAGAATCAATAGCTGAAGTATTGAAAGCTGAAGGTATCACAACTTTTACCATCACAAAATACCAACCAACATGGATTGATCAACTCATCAATTTCTTAATTAATCCTGCTGTTAGTGGGGTCCTAATCTTAATCATGTTAGGTGGTATTTATTATGAAATGCAATCTCCCGGCATTGGCATTCCTCTTATTGCTGCAGTATTAGCTGCCTTTTTATATTTCGCACCGCTCTATTTAGAAGGACTCGCAGAAAACTGGGAAGTATTGGTAGCCATAGCAGGATTCATTCTTATTCTCTTGGAGATATTTGTCATACCTGGTTTTGGCGTTACAGGAATATCTGGCATCATCTTTTTGGTTTTCGGTTTGACAGTAAGTATGCTGGGCAATAAAGGGTTTGATTTTTCTAATATCGGAATGCAGGAAGCTGCCTCATCGCTGGCAGTCGTAATGCTTTCGATGGTAGGCGCATTGGTGTTGTTCTTGCTTACCGGAAAAGCATTCACTCAAATGCCGATGTTCAACAAAATGGTATTAAAAAACCAAATGTCATCAAGTGATGGTTATGTTTCTGCAGAATCACTTACTCAGGAAATGGCAGGAAAACGAGGCGTTACTGTAAACACACTGCGCCCATCCGGTAAAATTGCCATTGATGACAATATATATAATGCACAGGCGCTATCGGGTTTTATTGATGCAGGAAAAGTTGTTGTTGTGGTGAAGGTGGAGATGGGGAACTTGTTTGTTAGGGAGGAGCGGTAAAATTAATTCCAGGCCAAAAAAAGGGCACTTTAATATTTAACAACCTTTAGTGCACCGCTATCTATATTATTTTCATATTGTAAAAGGTAAACGCCCCTTGCGTAATTTCTAAAATCGATGGATGATTCATGCTCAATTATTGTTTTCTTCAATAATAATTGACCTAATATTGTATAAATTGAAATGGATAATGGACTATTTAATTCAGGATTAAAAATAGTCAAGAAATCTGAAACCGGATTAGGGTAAATTACAAAAGGACTTGGAGGTAAATCTGCCAGTTCTGGCATATATCTTCTCCATATACCATAGTGAGGAGAGGCAACATATAAATAATTTCCAAAAAAAGAAATTTCTTTTGCGTTGTCTTTAAAGTTAGCTGTAATATCATTCCAGGTATTTGTTTTATCATTAGAATAATAGATCCTTCCGTCTAAAGTGCTTATTAAAACAGTCTTATTATTATATATATATATATCAGATATGTTCGCATTTCCCAACATTGAATCCTGGGACCAGGAAAGACCCTGGTCTGATGATTTAATTAAAAATCCTGCATTAGCCAGCAACACATTGTCAATCATTTCAACTTGTGAAAAAGTATATGGTGTATTAACGACTGTAAATGTATTTCCATAGTTTTCTGATCTAAACATGTAAAATGAAGTTGTCGAACCAGTGATTACATTACTGGAAATTATCAAGTTGCCGTTTACTTTTACATCAAAAACATAATTCCCGCTAGCTGGTAAGGGTACCCAGGATTTTGCAGTGTCAAGTGAATAATAAAGTCCGTTAGGGGTACAGGCATAAAGTTTGCCATTAGCATATTCAAGGCAATTATTTGAACCAGGTAAACTGCCACCTGCAATCCATGATGAACCGTAATTGTCGGAATAATAGATTCCACCTTCAGTTGTGACAATAACCCTATTGCCTACGGCGATCATAGCATGAATAGCTGTGAATTGCCTGTTAAAAAAATCTAATCCGTTACTCATTCTGTTCCATGACGAACCATCATAACTTGCGAAAACTCCTTGATGATTTATAGAGCCAATGAAAAACCTGTTGTTACATTGTGCAATGCCACTAAATTGCACAGCCGTTAAGTTGTTATTCAAATCATTCCAGCTTAAACCTAAATCGAATGAATTAAATATGCCCATACTTGAGGCAACGATCAATCCCCTTATATTGGTAGACAAAAAATAAGAGTACTCTATTTTCTGCAATGGTAATCCGTTATAGTAGGGAGTGTAAGTCAACCCATTATCATGAGAAATTATTACACCATGAAAATCATACATGCCCAGCATAATGGTTCCATTTGAAACATATATATCATTGAACGAATGATATTGGGGTCCAATATTCATTGTTGTCCACGTACTTCCATGGTCTTGAGAAATGTAAATGTTATAATCATCAACAAGGTATATATTTCCATCAAATACTCTAAACAGAGTAGCCGAATAGCCGGCAAAGTTGGTGATGGTTTTTGAAAAAATCCAATTCAACCCCGAGTCATCAGAGTAATATAAATCATAAGACAATCCACTATGATTTAGCAAAATCATTCTGTTGCCATCCATGGTAAATGCTTTAATTATCGGATTGCTTATGTTCCATAAAGATTTTACAAATGAAATACCATCGTCATTGGATGAATAAACACCATTGCTGGTTTGAACAATGATAATATTTTCATCACAGTAAATAAGGCCAATATAATTTAAATTTGAATCTACATATACCGTTGTCCAGGTGTCTCCATCATCAGCAGACATTCGTAATTTGCCTTCCCGGGTTACCATGATCAAAGAATCATCAATGCCAATATAGAACATTTGAGTATAGAAGAAAGAGTCTTTTTCATCTATAAATTCCCAGGAGTTTGAATTACTCTTTTGCCTATACAAGCCTAGGTCCGTTGCTGCAATAATTGTATTTGTTTTTTTGTTTTGAGCCAGGCAAGTTGTGTAGCCACTATAAGGACCATTCCTTAACTGCCATTGGGCAAAAACATTGCTTCGTGTAAAGAATAAAAAGACAAAAATGATTAATATCCTATTCATTTAACATTTCTTAAATTCTGCAAGCAGGCAGCCATTGGAAAATATACATTTGTAAATACAAAATTAATTCAGGTAAGTATTTGAATCTTTTTTGTATCTCGAGAACCATTTCGCCATAAAGGTAATCTATCTGTTCAGAATAGACAAATTCGAGGGTAATTTATGTTTCCTCCTTGTGTTTAATTTGATTTAAAAATATACATTGCATTTGTTTCACTTTTATTATTGGTAGATTCAAGTATCTAATACAACATAAAAATAGTATTATGTTGCGTTATGGCAAAATATAAAAGATTAACGTTTGAGGATAGGATCAAAATAGAGGTATACCGGCTTTTAAATTGGACCCTTGAAGAAATAGGCAAAG
>JANOXC010000003.1:0-4955 GCA_031418215.1 Bacteroidota bacterium | reverse complement strand
CTTTGCCTATTTCTTCAAGGGTCCAATTTAAAAGCCGGTATACCTCTATTTTGATCCTATCCTCAAACGTTAATCTTTTATATTTTGCCATAACGCAACATAATACTATTTTTATGTTGTATTAGATACTTGAATCTACCTTTTTAAATGACTGAGCGTCATGTGTGGTTATGCCAACATGATTGCGAGCTGAAAGCTCGTTGATTAGAAAGTTCGTCGTTTAAACGACGAACAGATTATTAAAAAAGGAGGCCGAAGCCTCCTATATATATATCACGCAAAGTTGTTTACAAGAAATTCAATCGAGCCATAAAGGTTTCCTTATATGATTTTCCGATAGGGATTGTTTTATCACCTATCAACACGGTATTTTCATCCAGTACATTGATTTTATCAATTGGTATGATGTAAGAACGATGTACTCTCAGGAATTTATTATTGGGAAGTTTGGCTTCAATATCCTTCATGGTTGAATGAATGACAAACTGATCAGTATTGGATTGAATGATTACGTAGTTATCCATTGCCTGAATCCATGTTATATTATCCAGATAAACCTTAACCAACATCGATCCTTTTTTAACAAAGAATGAATTCTGTATTACAGGATGTTGAATAAAAGTATTTTCCATTACGGCCTGCCTGTCGGCTTTGTCCATATCTGGTTGCTTCTCCATGATGACAAAGGCATTTCCAATCAGGTTGTTTTTCTCATCACGAATAGGCGATGATGTGATGGAAGAGGCAACGGTAGAATTATCACGTCTTACCAATACAAAGCAATCATTGTATTCCATTGCTTCGTTATTCATCATGCCGGTAACAATATCCTCCTTACGGATGATCACCCCACCTTCCTGCTCTATTCCCATCATCTGAAAAAGATCAATACCGATGGCTGAATCTGCTCCAAATCCCAATAAGGTTTCAGATTTTGCATTCATAAAAGTAACGCGGCATTCAGTATCGGTAATGATGATGGCTTCATCAATTTGTCCCAGTGCATTAGATAAACGTTGATTCTTTTCTTTTACTTCTTTATCACGGCTAAATTTAAAAAGCGCCATTTCAACGGTGGTCTTCAAATCAGTTTCATTAAATGGCTTAACGATATAACCATAAGGCTCTGTAACTTTTGCACGGTCCAATGTTGCCTGGTCAACATAAGAGGTTAGAAAAATAACCGGAATATGATAATGCATCTGAATATGTTCTGCAATATTAATTCCATCTTCTTCACCTTTTAACTTAATGTCAAGGAATACAAGGTCAGGTTTTATTTCCTTTAACTTTTCATAAGCCATAGCAGCTGATGATGCAGTTCCGGGAACATCGTAACCTAATTTGATGAGTGTGCTTTGAATGTCTTTAGCAACGATGCTCTCATCCTCAACAACAAGAATTTTTGTTTTTTGCATAGTGGTAATTATTTATGAATGGTACTGAAATCAATAATATATTTTACTCCATTTTCACTTTCAATTTTCAAGGTGCCATCAATTTGTTCTGATAGTGCCTGTATCAGTTGTATCCCCAGAGAATCAGAATGTTCAAGATTAAAGCCGGCAGGTAATCCTTCTCCATTATCAGCGATAATCAACCTATAAACATTTTCACTTTTCTTAGTAAACTGAATCAATATCTCACCTTTCCGTCCATCATTAAACGCATGTTTGATAGAATTAGATACAACTTCATTGATAATTAGTCCACAGGGAACGGCAGTATCAATATCCAAAGGTATTTTTTCTGAGATAATATTCAATGATACTTTGTCAGAAGTTATCCCCGAAGTTTGTAACAATGTTTCCGTTAACCGCCTGATATAGTCATCAAAATCGATTTTTGAGAGGCCATCACTCTGGTAAAATCGTTCATGGATCAATGCCATACTTTTAATCCGGTTCTGGCCCTCCTTTAGCGCTTTTGCTGCATTGGGGTCCTGCACATAATGGGTCTGGAGGTTAAAAAGGCTGATGATGATCTGCAGGTTGTTTTTAACACGGTGATGGATTTCCCTTAAAAGAACACCCCTTTCCTCTAAGGAAGCCTTGATCTGCTCTTCCATATTCTTACGGAACGTAATATCAGTATCAATAACAACAATATTGGTTAACTGGCCTGACTCTGTCATAATCGGTGTAAGCGTAGATGAAGTCCAAATCTGCCTTCCATCACGATTGAATAGTTCCGACTCATAAATAAAAGAACGTCTTTCCTTGATACACTCATCAAGATTTGCAGCTACCAAAGGATTTGTTGTAAGGCTGTGAAGCTGGGAGCCAAGTTCTTTTTTTACCTCGGCTAATGTAAATCCGGTCAGCTTGGTAAAACCGGTATTCACCCATTCGAGTTCGAGATTCTCATTAAAGATCATAACGGCATTATCCGTTTCAGAGGCCACCAATGATAGCTTAGCCAATTCAAGATTTTTCTCTTTTAATTCATGTGTTCTGGCATCTACCTTCTCTTGCAATACCTGACTTCTTCTGCGCAATGTCCTTGTTCGATAATTATATAAGAGCCAAACCGACCCAACACCAATGACTATATATAAAAGATAGAAAAAAGGCGTTTTCCAAAAAGGTTGTTTTATTTCAAAGGAATAGGTAACCGGCACTGACCACTCACGCAGATTCGCCGAAGCCTGCACCTTAAAAGTAAATTCTCCGGCCGGCAGATTGGAATAGTTGGCAAAGTTCAATTTTGTAACAGGTGACCAGCTTTCATCAAAGCCTTCTAACATGAACCGAAATTGTACTTCTTCAGGTGCAGTTAAATAAATCCCACTGAAAACAAAGCTAAGGTGATTGTTGTTATAAGCCAGGATAAGGTTTTCAGGAAGATTGGTTAGCCTGTTAATCTGAATTTTATTTTTACGCCAGTCTACGTCTTCATAAAACAATTGAATTTTTGAAATAAAAACGGAGGGCAAAGTGGAACGTACAACCGATGCTTGAGGGCTGTAACGAATTGCGCCATTCACTGTTCCAAACCATAAATAACCACTTGTATCCTGAGTAGCTGCATTACTTTCAACTCCTAGATATCCATTGCCTTTATCATAATGAATCACTGCAACTTTATTGGTAAGCTGATAATTTTTCCAATCAATACAATCTAAACCTTCCGGTGTACCCAACCATAATTTATTTGCAGAATCGAGTAATCCGAAATTAACACGCTGGTTACTTAAGCCATTTTGCTTATTTATTTGTTTCAGGCTGTTGCCCTTTTCCGAACGGGCAAATACAATAACGCCGAAATCAAAAGTGGTGATAATTACCCTTCCCTCCTGATCATTGATGATGGAAGTTACCGGTGCATCCGGCAAAACATACTGTGTATTTAATGATACAGCACGGTTCTCCTTCATGTAATAGGCACCCTTCATGGTTCCAACCCATATCACACCTTTGGTATCTTCAAAAAGAACACGCACTTTTTCATCATTAAGCCCTTTATCGCTGTTGATGATCTCCAGTGTTGAATCGCTGAATTTATATACTCCTTTATCAGTCCCGAACCAATAATTACCAACCTTGTCGCACAAAATGGAATATATTATCTGGTTGTTCAACTGTGCAAATGGTGTTTCCAATAAATTCTCTCCATCGTTGTACCTGTACGCACCATTCGTAGTTCCAAACCAATAATAGCCTTGTTTATCCTGGTAAATGCTCCATATAGTACTGCTCTTCAAACTTTCGGAAACATCCAATTGCCGAAAATAATTTCCTTCATATATATTAACACCGCCTGCTAATGTTCCCATCCAAATCCTATTCAGCGGATCAGCATATATGGTCAAAATATTATTGTTACTCAATCCATCGTCAATCGTATAACTAACAAAACGGTCGCCATTGTATTTTACGATACCATTCCACGTTCCCATCCAATAATTACCTTCCCTATCTTCAATGATCGATTTAGTAATATTAATATTGACGCCTTGCCCTAAACTTACCGTTGTAAACTTCCCATTAGCGAATTTCACAATTCCTCCACCGTTGGTTGCTAACCAAATATTATTACTTTCATCTTCTTCGATGTCTTCAACTCTTTCATTCGGCAATCCATCCTGCGAGGTGTAATTGGTAAAATGACCATTCTCCATAACAGATATGCCCTGATAGGTTCCCAACCAAATTTTTCCATCATGCGCTTCATGGATGGAGAAAATTACATTACTGACCAAGCCATCTTTAACAGTATAATTCGTAAACTTTTTACCGTCAAACTTGCTAAGCCCTTCACTTGTTGCAATCCATAAATTAAAATTCTTGTCGTAGTGCAAGGCAAATACAGTATTGCCAACTAAACCATTTGATGTTGTAAAATTTACAAAGGCATTGTTCCGATAACGGCTCAACCCTTCTGAGGTGCCAACCCAAACACCACTGTCTTTATCATCACAAACAGCATTCACAATATCGCTGAGCATGCCATTGTCGATTCTGAAATTTTTGAAATTATATCCATTGTAACGGACAAGCCCTTTGCGGATGGTTCCAAACCAGATGTTACCTAATTTGTCTTCATAAATTGTTTTTATTGGATTGCTGGAAATGATACTATTCTGATCAAAATGGGTAAATGATTTGCCATCAAAGTAACAGGCCCCATTCATTGTTCCGATCCAGAGCCTGCCATTCCTGTCCTGCATCACTTTGTTGATCTGATTACTTGGCAAGCCATTTACAATGGTATAATTGGAAAAATTATAACGCTGAGCAACGCCAACTTTTGTAAGCAAAAGCAACAATAAAAAAAGGCGTAATATTGATCTCATATTAGTTTTAGGCAAATTTTACTTACGCAATTTCGGCAATATTGTTACCTTTTATGCAGAGAATACAAAGTAAGAGGAAAAGTAGTTATAAAAATCAGGCTTGAAAAGGCACAAAAAAAGGGCTTGATCATTTTCAAGCCCCTTATTTTTAAAATCATTT
>JANOXC010000002.1:0-15328 GCA_031418215.1 Bacteroidota bacterium | reverse complement strand
AGTCGGAACAAGCACCTGAAGGCGTTTATGTATATGATGTAAAGGTGCGAGATGTCTGGGGTAAGACGCATCAACGATATGGGCAAGTGAATTTAATCCGGTAATTCCATTCAACCTTCAATTGATTTTTATTAATTAAGTAACAGACATCAATAGGCTACTATTGAACAGATTGCTTCGACCTAAACATTCGTCATTGCGAGCGAGGTACGAGAGAAGCAATCTCACTAATAGAAGAAGAATAGTTCCGGTACTATTGAAAAGATTGCTTCGCCACTACAAGTGTTTGGTTGGAAAATAATTGTTCGAGTGGCTCGCAAAGACGGTTATGTTGATTTTTTTTATTGAAAAGATTGATTCGCCACTACAAGGGTTTCATAGGAAAATAATTGTTCGAGAGGCTCACAATGACGGTTATGTTGTTGTTTTTTATTGAAAAGATTGCTTCACCATTTCGGTTCGGAATTTTAGTTTGAAAAAATTATTCCAATGGCGGTCAATGAGCGGTTTAAAATGAATTCCTTATCTCAGATCAACCACCTCAACTCCAGGAAATTTCTTTGGATCAAATGTGAAAGTATCATCACTAACAACAGCATTAGGAGTAAATTTTATGATGGAATAGGTATATATATTGCCGTTTTTATCAAAAATTTTAGCACCGGTTACATACTTATCTTTTTTGGAGATGCTGATTAAAATTTTGAAATAATTTTTCTTGTTGCCTTCCGGATACAACTCTATTTGCTGAATATCCAGCCCACCAATTTTTTTCTCACCAATAAATTTTGTTTTAAATCCTTTTTCATACATGGTGAAAATGGTAGTAGGGGAGAGGGCGTCATTTTTTGTCTCGGCTTCACTGATTTGTACTTCATTAGACTCCTTTAAAAACGTCCACATGAGCTTACCATTACTCATCACTTGTTGATCAGCCATGGTAAGATTATACATATTCCCCTTGAGCGTTACGGTACCGGATTGGTTGGTAGATTTATTAGACTTCTTATCTAACAAATTCAATTTAAAATTGGCAACCAGACTTTTATAGGATTTGTATTTTGTACTGACTCCTTTAAGTATTTCCTGAGCTTTAGGATCTGATTGCGAAAAACACTGTAACGAAATTAGTATTACAGCCAATGATAATGTGAGTCGTTTCATTTCCGGATTTGGTTAATTGAAAGTTTGCAAATATACAATCACTTGCTTAAACGCCGCTAGGTGAATTCATGCCTTTCAACAACTGTTCCAAACTTGACAAATCCTTACATCTCACTTCCCTTGCACGGCTTCCTTCAAATGGACCAATAATGCCTGCAGCCTCTAATTGATCTACTAATCGTCCTGCCCTGTTATATCCTAATTTGAGGCGTCGTTGAAGTAGGGAAGCAGAACCTTGTTGAAACTGCACTACCATATGGGCTGCTTCATCAAAAAGCGGATCAAGGTCGCTTGTTTCCATGTTGCCTCCGCTGCCTTCGCCATCAGGACTTACATATTCAGGTAACATATGTGCACTTGAATAACCACGTTGGTTTCCTATGAATTGTGTGATTTCATCTACTTCTTTAGTATCAACAAAAGCACATTGAATACGTATCAGATCTGCGCCAGTTGAAAGCAACATATCACCTCGGCCAATTAACTGATCAGCACCGCCGGTATCTAGAATCGTACGGGAATCAATTTTAGAAGTAACACGGAAAGCAAGCCTTGCCGGGAAATTTGCTTTAATGGTACCTGTAATGATATTTACAGAAGGGCGCTGTGTTGCAATAATCAAGTGGATACCAATGGCACGTGCTAATTGTGCTAAACGTGCAATGGGCGTTTCAATTTCTTTACCGGCTGTCATAATAAGATCAGCAAACTCATCCACAACAAGAATGATAAAGGGAAGGTAACGATGACCATTATTCGGATTCAGTTTACGAGAAACAAATTTGGTATTGTACTCCCTGATGTTTCTTACTTGTGCATCTTTTAACAATTCATAACGCTGATCCATTTCCACACAAAGTGAATTCAGTGTATGCACCACTTTCTTGGTGTCGGTGATGATTGCATCTTCTTCACCGGGAAGTTTGGCAAGAAAATGCCTTTCAATAGTTTTGAATAAAGTAAGCTCAACTTTTTTCGGATCAACAAGAACGAACTTTACTTGTGAAGGATGCTTCTTATATAATAATGAAACAAGAATGGCATTTAATCCAACGGATTTTCCTTGTCCGGTTGCTCCTGCCATTAACAAGTGCGGCATTTTAGCAAGGTCTGTTACAAAGACTTCATTGGAAATTGTTTTGCCAAGTCCAATTGGAAGATCCATATCACTATTTTGAAATTTCTCCGAAGCGAGAACGGATTTCATACTAACAATGTCAGGCAATTGGTTCGGCACTTCAATACCTATTGTACCCTTACCGGGAATGGGAGCAATAATCCTGATTCCTAAAGCGGCCAGGCTAAGTGCAATATCATCTTCCAGATTTTTTATTTTGGAAATACGGACACCGGCTTTTGGAACAATTTCAAATAATGTTACAGTAGGACCAACAGTAGCTTTTATTTTTTCAATCTCAATATCATAATGACCTAAAGTCTCAATAATTTTAGTTTTATTAGCTTCAAGTTCTGTCAGCAACTCATCACGACTCATTTGTGAACGACTGCTTTGGTAATTTTCAAGTAAGTCAAGAGTTGGATATTGGTAAGAAGAGAGGTCAAGTGTTGGGTCATATTCTCCCAGTTGTTCTACGAGGTTAACCTCCTCATCTGAAACAACGGAAGAAGAATTAATTACTTCAGGTTCATCAGGATTTGCTTCCACATCCATTTCAAGTTCGTCCATAGTAATATCCATTGTTAATTCCCTTTTAACTTCAGGAATTGGCAATTTGAATTCCGGAACAAGCTCAACAACATCTTCAAAAGGAGATAGGGGAGGAGCTACAGCAATTATTTCATCGCGGTGTGAATGAATGTCTGGTATTTCTAATGGCAGATCAACTTCAGGTGAGAGTGTTGATTCGGCGTCTTTAAATTTATTTCCTATAACGGCACCGGCTAAATCATCTTCTGTGTTTTCAACAGGTCGTTGCAAACGATGTGGAATTTTAAATTCAATATTAAATACTACGACGGCGAATGCCAATCCAACGAATGCCAATGTTATTCCTGTACCCGCCATACCAAGCGACAGGATCAGCCACTTATTGATTTCAAAGCCAAGGCCGCCACCCATAAAAAGAAATTCACTCTTTTTTTGAAAAATGAAAGATAAAACGGGTGATATATATAACAGGGAAAACAATGCATAACGAAATGTTTTTCCCAATGGTAATAAGGCTACACGGAATAAAATCAAAAAACCGGAAAGAAAAGTAAGCAACACGATGGTGAAAGATGAAATACCAAACCACTGATGCATGAATTGATGAGAAGCGATGGCACCTGTTTTCCCCAACCAATTTTCTACATGGTAATCACTGTAGCGCATCAGGTCGAACCATGAACCTGAAACATAACTCTGATCATTTTTCCAGGTAAAAAAATAAGAGATGAATGCAATTAATAGAAAAGCTGATACGACAATGAGCATCAAACCTGATATCTTATGGGTTCGTTCATCTTTTAAAAAATCGATGAATCGGTTACCTTTATTTTTTTCGGCCGCTTTTTGGCGCTGTGGTTTTCGCTTTTCCGTTTTTACTTCGGCTTCTTTTTCCTCAATTTCCTCAACTTCCTTTTGTTGATCTTTCAGCCTGTTTCCTTTTCCTGCCATTATCATGGGGTTTAATCCCGTGAAATTAAGATTATTACAAAGATCAAAGAGGACTGTTCCTCAGTCTTAATCAACACCTCAATGTGTATAAACGAGACGTGGCAAATGATGTTGTTTAGATATGAAATAATTTGGCTGTTTGATGAACAGATTGACTAATTTTGCCGCCTACAATATTCATTTACAAATCTATTTTAATATGAAAAAAACGACACTTCTTTTATTACTTATTGCTGGCAGTCTCACAATGAAATCGATAGCTCAGCCAGTTTTGAAAACACCTGCACCAAGTCCGTTACAGACAGTGAATCAGGCTTTTGGCTTAGGTGAAATTAAAGTTGAATACTCACGTCCTGGCATTAAAGGCCGTGTGGTTTTTGGTGATTTGGTGCCTTTTGGTAAAATATGGAGAACAGGGGCGAATAGTGCAACAAAAATTACGATTGGTGAGGATATGAAAATAAATGGGACTGCAGTTGCTGCAGGTACTTATGCCATCTATACAATACCGAATCAGACTGAATGGGATGTTATGATTTACAAAGACTTAGCACTAGGCGGAGAGGTGGCAAATTATAAAATTGAAAATGAACTTTTGCGTTTCAAAGCTAAGTCAGCCGCAATGGGTGATAAGTTAGAAAACTTTACAATTGCGATAAACAATTTGACAAATAGCACCTGTACCCTTGATTTGATGTGGGAAAAGACCAGGGTGAGTATCCCAATGTCGGCTGATATAGATGGAAAGATTGTTAAAAACATTGAAACGATCATGAATAATGATAAACGCCCTTATTTCGCTGCAGCAAGTTATTATTATGATAATGAAAAGGACCTTACCAAAGCTTTGGAATGGGCGAACAAAGCAGTTGAAGGAAATCCAGATGCATATTGGGTGTCGCATTTAAAAGCAAAAATCCAATTAAAAATGAATGACAATAAAGGGGCAATAGCTACAGCAACAGCTAGTATGGAAAAAGCCAAAGCTGAGAAGGATGATCACTATATTGAGTTGAATGAGAAACTGATTGCTGATGCTAAGAAAAAGTGATGAAGTAAATTTTGATTAAACATTAGGTAAAAAACAGAAAGCCGTCTTCAGAATTTTGAAGACGGCTTTTTTATATGGTTCTAATTTTCATTCCAGGCAGGGGGAAAGGAATAAATTCCAATTTGTTTATTAGTTTATATTATACCTGGTTTTGCTTTTCAAATTTCAATTTTTCAAAAAGATAAGCAATTACGACAACCATAAAGCATCCCAATACATTCAGCCACAAGAATGCCATGATATCAAAGTACCAGGCATAGATTACAAAAAGTTCTGTTAGGATGGCCGCATAAAAAACAGCATTTCCTTTTATCTTTTTTAAATAGAAGGAAACGATAAATATGCCAAGTATAGTTCCGTAAAACAAGGATCCCAATATATTGACTACTTCAATAAGGTTTCCCATCCTGCCTGCAAGCAAGGCCGCGCCAATGCAAAACAATCCCCAAATTACAGTAGCAACACGGGAAGCAATTAAATACCTGCTGTCTGTGCCTTGTTTATGGATGGAGCGTTTATATATATCCACTACAGAACAGGAAGCAAGTGAATTAAGCCCTGATGATAAGGAACCCATCGAGGCGAGGAAGATAACGGCAACCAGTAAACCAATCAAACCTTGTGGTAAGTGATGCATTACAAACCAAAGGAATATATAGTTTGAATCGCTTGTATCGCTTGATTTTTTATCTTTTTTAACCAAATTCACGGCTTCTGATTTTACCGATGCAAGTTTGTCGTTTACTTTCAGAAGGTCGGCACCGGTCAAAACAAGATTTTGTTTTTCAAGAAAAAGTTGTTGGTTTTTTTGTTCAAGCGTAGCGTATTGCTCTCTTGATTCAGCAGAATGCAAATGCTGCTTCAACTGTTCGTTAAATAATAAAGGAGGTGCCGTAAAATGAAAGAATATATATACCAGCACACCAATAAATAAGATCAAAAATTGCATGGGAATCTTTACTAATCCATTGATCAGTAATCCTGCACGTCCGGTAGATAATGATTTAGCAGTGAGGTAGCGGCTTACTTGAGAATGATCGGTGCCAAAGTAGGAGAGCTGGAGGAAAAATCCACCTACAATTCCTGACCATACATTGTACCTGTCGTTCCAGTCGAACTTAAAATTGATGATGTTCATTTTTCCTTCTTTTCCTGCAAGCCTCAATGCATCTCCAAAAGAAATGTGATCATGTAATTTGTAAATGATGAAAATACCTGCTAACAACAAAGTGCAGGTAATGATTGTCATCTGCAACAACTGAGTATAGCTTACTGCCTTTGAACCGCCGTAGGTTGTATAGATAATAACCAGGAGTCCGATTAAAATCGTAGTTAGCCTGATATCAACATCAAGTATGGTGGATAGCACTATTGATGGAGCATAAATCGATATACCTGTTGAAATGCCTCGTTGCAAAAGAAATAGTAGTGCAGTGAGTTTCCTTGTTTTTAAATCAAATCGTTGCTCGAGATATTCATAGGCTGTAAAAACCTTTAGTTTTTGATAAACAGGAAAAAATGTGGCACTTAAAACAATCATGGCAAGGGGTAATCCGAAGTAAAATTGTACGAATCGCATACCATCGGCATAGGCAAGTCCGGGCAATGATAAGAAGGTAATAGCACTGGCCTGTGTTGCCATCATACTTAACAAAACATGGTACCAGGGCAATTTTTTACCGGCGAGTAAAAAACCTTCAATGTCTTTTTGGCCATGTCCTTTGTGAATACCATATCCAACGATAACGGTGATGGTGAAAATTAAAACAGTCCAGTCTATTGTACTCATGAAAAGTGGGTTGTGAGGTAATAATATAGCAGTATCTGCAAAAGCAAGAATGCTAACAGCAATACATACCAATGCGACCACTTACGGAATAATGGAACTTTTTCTTCCATATTAATTGTGAAATATTTCACCCCTACGGGGTTTGATTGTATATTCTAATGGTTGATGTTAGCGATATAAAGTCCCTACTGGACTGGAATAATTGAATAATAAAGATAATTTTTTAGTAAGTTAATTGCATTCAAACAATTCAAACAATCAAATACACTTCAAACAACTTTAAACACAAAACACAGAAACTAAAAACTTTCAATACTCAATAAGATTAGCAAATAACCTATAAGCCCCTGGAACACCTGCAGGAAGTTCACGAAAAAATGCCAGACCGGTATATATAAAATGGCCTTTACCGTAATCGGTTACTAGCAGACTTCCATTTAAAGGCTTTTCTCCGGGATCATTCATTTCCAGTAAGGCTGTATAGTTACTGTCACGTTCTGTAGAAAAATATATTCCACGTTCCTGAACCCAACCGGAAAAATCATTGTCCGTAATAACGTTTGGTGATTTCAGAATTTTATGGTTGCCGTTTATAAAATTAACTTTTGCATGCTCATCAGTTACCCTGTCGCGGCTGATACTGAAAGGGTAGGGGCCGATTTTCGCCGACAAAGGACCTATACGGTTATTCGTATTGTATTGTACAATCAGTGTACCGCCATCAGCAATATATTTCATCAACTTGTCGTAGTGAAACTGTAAGCGATCTTTCGTGTTATATGCCCGAATACCCGTGATAATAGTTTGATATTGATCAAGTGATTCATTGGTTAATTTCTCATCCGTTAACTCTGTGACATCATATCCCAACTGCAAAACACTTTCTGCCACATTATCTCCGGCACCTTCAATATATCCTATTTTCTTTTTGACAGTTTTAACATCAACGTTAACGAGTTTCACTGTAGCATCACTTAAAATAAACTGATGCGGTATATGATCATATTCAATTCGTACAATGGATTTAGAATATTTTTTATTGTTGATGGCTAGACTAGCCTGCAGATTTAAGGCGCTATTGTCAGGATTTTTGGGCTTGATTAAACAAATGATTAATTGCTCTTCACCTTTGTTTTTCAGATTAAATTCCCCAGATGAAGATGTAATAATCCAGTCTTCGGAATTATTAAAACTAAGTTTTCCAACAACATTGTTTTTATTCGCTTTAATCAGACAAGTAATTTGTTTTTCTTCTCCATTATTAAATATATATGCTTTTTCTGAAAAATTAACCGTTGCAGGAGGTAATATTTCCAATGGTTGATACAACTCTCCTTTAACAGGATCGGTAGATTTAAAAGCAACTGGACGAACGATCTCATAGTTGTGTCCGCCAATTTCGCAAAAGAATTTTGCTTTCAAGGCCTCCTCATTCAATGGCTTTCCAATTAATTTTAAATCAGTAATGGTATAAGAGCCTTCAGGGTGTTGAGCATTCAACCAATATGGATTGGATGTATTTAAGGTATCAGGTAGTTTAACTCTGAAAACAAAGGTGTCATTTTGATTTAGCACCACTGGAACCATTTGTGTAGGAGGGATCTTAGACAGGTTTCTGCCTAAAAAAGTAATGCTGTTGACTTTTGCATCAACAGATAAGCGGGATATAAAAATTGAAGTCATCTTCATGGAATCACCGGGGCCGTACATGTTAAATTCACTATAAGCTTCCATCCATAATCCTGAAACAATAACTAAAATATTTTCAATTTCTTTTAATTTAAATTCCTTCCAACGATTAATAGAGTCATTGTCGGGGAGCAGCTTTATTGCATCATAAATTTCATTTAAATTTTTAATCGAGGAAACAGGGGAGAAAGGATCATATTGTTTTTGTGCGTTAGAAATCATGGACTGTATTTTTCCGGTCTCGTCAATGCGTTTCCATGTTGTTGTGATATTCTCAAAAGGGTCATTAATTACTTTTTCACCTTTTAACTGTTTAAAATATTCAATCATAGTTCCCCTGGTACGTGCAGATCCAAATCCTTGTGATTTATGCATGCTTCGACTTTCGCTTGCTATCTCACCATATCCTTTACCGATCAATGGATTATAGATGCCCACATCAATTTTTATTTGGTCAGGGGATGTGGTATTTGTTCCACCAAAATTGAAGGTATTCCAAAACAAACGCTGCGTTTTCCAGGGTTTCACAAATTGCAATTGTTTAGGAAATCGAGAAGGATCTGCTGCAGCATCAAATGCTTCTTCTGCTAATATGGCTGATGCAGTGTGATGCCCGTGGCCACCTTCACCGGTAGTTGGAAATCGGCAGATGATAACATCAGGTTTGAAATTTCTTATTGCCCAAACAACATCGCCCAATATTTTTTCCTTATCCCAAAATTGAAACGTTTCTTCCGGATTTTTAGAATAGCCAAAATCATTGGCACGTGTGAAAAATTGTTCACCACCATCAATTTTCCTGGCTTGTAATAATTCGTTGGTTCTAACAAGACCCAAGGCTTCCCCTTGCTCACTGCCAATAAGATTTTGACCTCCATCGCCTCTCGTAATTGAAAGATACCCTGTACGATAACATCTTTCTTTTGCGAGGCAACCAATTAAGCGTGTGTTTTCATCATCAGGATGTGCTGCTATATATAACACCGAACCAAGGGTATTCAATTTTTTCATGGCAAGCTGAATATCCGCCGCACTCATTGGCTGTTGCACCTGAGCAAAAATATGTTTTGGCAGCAGAATATATATAGCTAATAGCAGTAGAATTTGCTTCATAATTCGTTGTATCGGTATTTCTTAAAATTAGTAAACCAGAAAGGAAATCATAACTGGTTGCTAAGATAATACAACTTATTAATAAGGGGATATAAGCTTTAAGGAAGAAGGCAAAAGATTGTTTTTGATCATTCACAAAGCAAAACCCCTACCTTGCTTTCCTTTCATTATGGAATGCAGCGTAGGGGTTTTTGAGTTTTATTATCGAAAACAATCCCTCGATTAGGAAAAACAAACCTTTGTTACAGGTTAGTTGTCTTACTGTTTTTCAGCCTTTTTCTTATTCAATTTATTCATTGGTTTCACTAAGAAGGCAAAAATAGTGAATGCCACAATGAGAAAACTAATGGCGATTTGAATAAAATTACCGTAATTAATGGTGACTGCAGGATGGGCAACACCAGCTGCATCAACAGCTGCGGCTTTAAGCATTATTTTCAAGTCACTGAAATTAACGCCTCCAATTAATATACCTATAGGAGGCATAATAATATCTTCTACTAGTGAATTTACAATTTTACCAAATGCTGCTCCAATAACTACTCCTATTGCAAGATCAACAACATTTCCTTTTGATACGAATTCCTTAAATTCAGTTGTGAATGACATAAGCTTTTGTTTTTAAATTAGATTAATGATTAAATTAGTAATTTTATTTTGCAAAAATATATTTTTTAATTGAGATTACCCAAAATGCAAATCTTATTTCGCTATAGTTAGTTTCTGCGTTTTAAAGGTAGAACCGGCCTCGAGCATAACAATATAAAATCCATTCTCAATTTGGCTTAGGTCAAGATTCATTGATTCCACCGTATTGGTTACCATTAAAGTGTTGGAGATGAGTTCTTGGCCAAGCATATTCAATAATTTTATTTTCGCTTTGGTATTGATAGGCAACTCCATTGTTAATCTTACCGTATTGCCTGCAGGATTAGGAGAAATTTGAAAAGTCTTTATTTCATTTACCATGGGCTCACTAACAGGCAAGGAGAAATTCACAGTAAACTGTTGATATATATTACGACCAAAATCCGGATTGAAATTCTTTATGATAGCATTGTTGACAACATTTCGTATGTAGAAATGGCCGGTACCTTGAGCTGTGTTGGCCCAATAGCTTAATCCATCATCTCCAACATCTGTTAGGTTAACGGTATAACAGTCGGTAGCAAGATAAACAGTGTCACGGTAAGTGGTATTACCTGAAAGACCTGATAAACTGATGAGAATATTTCCTTGTGAATCCTTCAATGTATAGGCTGTATGGCTGCCATAAGCATTGGTTAATAAATCAAAAACTAATCCGGAAGGATAAACAGCCGGTCCATTAAAATCAGTCATCATTGTATCGTTACCACCATATTGGTCGGTGCCGGCATTCGGATTACTAACGTAGGCTACAAAGGAAGTAATTGTTGAAGTCATCCAATTGGGAGCAGGAAGTGTTACTTCTGCTGCAGCAAGAAAATTCAAGGAGCCAGTCCAATGATAAACAGACATTGTACCACCCACTCTTCCGTAAGTTATGTCAAGTGATGTAAGTACGGTTGATCCAGTGTTCTTGATTGCTATCACAGGAGCATTGCATAACGGATTAAGACGTTGAAATTCTACACGCATAGAAGGAGTTTTGATATAATCTATAGCAGCATCCAATGTGAAATTCGGATCTCCATAACTTACAATTTGGTTATTAATGCGATAATTTGACTGACCAGCGTTTGCAACAGTAGGCAGGCTGTAATCTAGATTAATAGTTGCTCCCGGTGTTACATTGGGAGTAATTTCATATTCCTTCATATCAACAGCAGCACCCGGACACCAACCTGCCCTGTCAGAAGGCCATGTTCCTCCTTGTGGATATATTGGATTGGTAGCACACTCTTTCCAAACAGAGCGAGTAAAATTGATAGAATTATTAAGACGAAGCGTGTGATTTCTTGGAATGAATTCTCCTTCTTGACCATGCCCACTGATTGCCGAACGAAGTTTAAATTGTGTGGAACCGGGTATTAAAGTAATATCACGTGGTTCAAAATATTTATTTGAAGTGATCTCGCTGTAAGAAGGAGAAAGCCAAGCAGCATTAGGCCAAATGTTTGAAATTGCTTTTACAGTACGCGGAGGAATACCTTCATAAAATACAAACTTAATGTCGTTGTCTTCCTGATATTTTCCATCTTCCATCGCCAGGTAAATGGGACCTTTTAATGCTGGTCCGTAATCAGTAACATCAAACTCCCATGTTTTTCCATTCAGACCATCAAGCGTTAATCCTTTTCCATACGGTGTAATGAAATTGATGAGTTCCAATTTCATTGGTCGGTAATTATAATATGAAAGTTGTGTTACATAGATGGTGTTTTGTGCAGGAACAATTGAGGAGTCAATTCTTACTCCTGCCGTATTATAAGTATAAGCGTATCCAGCTGGCCATACAAGGAGTGTATCAATTGGAGTTGCGGTATTGTTTGTGATATTGTATGAAATTACAGAAGTTGCATGATTAATAACTGAATCAAGCACAAGTATAGTTTGAACAGAAGTGGTGTAAACCCCTTTAATAAAAGTGGTATTAGGTCTGAATATAGTACTTGTGAAATTCCTGAACAAAGTGTTTGCTCTGTGTGTCATCCAACCCGGGTTAAATATGGGTGAATGATAACCGTTGGGAGAGGCATCATTAGCAATTAAACCACTTCCTTCATCCAGTTTATAATAGGCAAGGAGATTTGCATAATCAGGATGTGCATTCGTAATATCCTGATACATTATTTGTTGGATTGAAGCAAGACTAAGTGCCTTATTCCAGATGCTTACTTCGTCGAAACTGCCTTTATAAATGTTGGTTGCATTCATCCCCATTCCAATAACTAGTTTTTTTATGTCGATCAATTTTATTTTTGCTGTTCCTGTTGCCCATGAAACACCATTCAGATAGATAGTCATTGCACCTGTTGTTGCATTTTTCGTAAACACCCAAAAATTCCATTTACCTTCAAAATCTGCTGCGTTGGCGAGCCTGTTAATTCTATCATAACCAGCTCCATCATTGCCACAGTCCCAATATATATTTGAATCGTTCCAAGGAAAATGTATGTTAACTTGTCGTTTGTTATTGTTATCAACACCTTCTACAATTGAGGTGTTGGCAGGCAATTTTGCAGTATCCCCATAAGCCCACAATGCAATAGTTATCTGGTTAGAGATCGATGGGAAGAGAGATGAATTAACATCAATATAGGAAAGTGAACCATCTGTAGTGAGGTATGAACTAGCTTGTGTATTTAGAAGTCCGGCATTGAATCCTGCATTATGACCAACTACATTATTATCAGTTCCCGGTGTAGCATTGGTAAAACTAAAATCAACAATAATATTGGATGTGCCATTCCAATTAAAGGGTGTGTGAAAGTTAAAACGCTGCATTCCGGAAGAAGAAAAAGAAGTTGTTAAAAAAAATACTTCGGTAAAACCGGTTGTTTCCGGAGCATTTGGAAGTATTGCCGAAAGGGTGGTATTCTTAATTCTGATTCTCAAATTATTCATTGCACTTCCTAAACCGGATAAGTTTAATTTTAGTCCTGTTATATTTCCGGCAGTTAGTCCTGATGATAATAGTTCAGCCGCAGTCCACAAATATTGTGATCGACTTAATGTAGCTGATGCATTAAATGGATGTGCAAGTGTTGAATTGCCGCTACCAACAATAGCTGAATCTTGAGAAACGACACTGGTATAAGTAACATTTTGTTGATTATATTTATAGAAAGTCCAAACAGGATTGGTTGTATAGTTGAAAACGGTATCCGTAAAATTGCTGATGCTGGCTGAATTTTGAAATAACCTTAGTGAGTCGGTTTGGGTAGAGTCAACAATATAGGTGTAACAATTATAATCCCATTCACCACAGCCTTGGTTGGGCAATGTTTGTGTTGAAACCAATCCGTTTTTACAACGCATACGGTAAAACATGGTGATTTTCTGATATGTTTTTGTTGTGTCATTTGGAAACATAAAAACACCGGCACGCATGGTAGTATCAAAACGCAATGTTTGTACGACTGTAGTATCGCCAATTCCTCCAAAGGACTTTTGCAGCGGAAATAAGGTAGTGCTTAATATTATAACTGATGATAAAATCAATATTTTGTAAATTTGTTTCATGATTAATTAAGGTGTTATTTTCAGATGTGTAAATGGTGTTTTAATACTTAAACAAAAATAGGGTTATTTAATTGATATGAGCGGAACAGCGTAGCCTAAGCTGGGTGCTTTTTAATCTTTTGAAGGTCAAATAGTTAAAATTAACTATTCAAAAGAGAGTAAATTTCCGAATCCAGAAACTTCCCATTGAAATAATAGTCCTCTTTAAAATAGGCCTCCTTAATGAAGTGATTCTTTTTCAGTAATTGAGCCGAAGCTATATTGTTGGGATTAATATTAGCCTCTATACTGTGTAGTTTCATGCTATGAAAGCCGAAGTCAATGACTTTTTTTATTGCTTCATTCATGTATCCTTTTTTCCATTCCGAAGGAAGTAACATATAGCCTATTTCTGCGCGATAATGTTCTTTCACAATACGGTGGTAACCTATCATGCCGATCAGTTTGTTGCTGTTTAATAGTGTGATTCCCCAACCAATGTTGTTGTTTTGCTTAATGCCGTCATTTATTTTCGAAACAAGATCATACATTTCCTGGATAGATGTTGGTTTTGTTTTATCGAGGAATCTCATAGTATTAATATCGGTTCGAAGCACTAACATTTCCGATGCGTCATCCATTGAAATTTTACGCAGCAGCAATCTTTCTGTTTGCAATTCAGGAAATGGATCGAAATTTAATTCAAGCATTCGGAAGGTTTAGGGTTTAGGGTTTAGGGTTTAGGGTTTAGGGTTTAGGGTTTAATCAATAAAATAAGAAACCGAAAATAAAAATTAAATTACTATATATAATCAAAAAATAATATTTTTTTCGCTTTTCGCTTTTCGCTTTTCGCTTTTCGCTTTTCGCTTTTCGCTTTTCGCTTTTCACTTTTCACTTTTCACTATTCACTATTCACTTTTCACTATTTACTATTCACTATTCACTATTCACTATTCACTATTTCATATTTTTCCGGCTTTTATTTCTTCCACAACAGCAGGATCGAGTAGGGTAGAAGTGTCACCAATATTTTTTGTTTCACCCTCTGCTATTTTACGTAAAATCCTACGCATTATTTTACCACTTCTGGTTTTGGGCAGTCCATTTACAAACTGAATTTTATCGGGTTTGGCAATGGCACCAATAATTCTTGTTACCGTGAGCATAATGTCTTGTCTTGCGAGGTTTTCATCACCATGATGTCCATTGTAAATAACAAAAGCATAAATACCTTGCCCTTTAATATCATGTGGGTAACCTACCACAGCACTTTCAATTACACCTTCATGCATGTTGATGGCATTTTCCACCTCTGCAGTTCCAATGCGGTGCCCACTTACGTTAAGCACATCATCAACACGTCCTGTGATTCGGTAATTGCCATTTTCATCTCGAAGACATCCATCGCCCGTAAAATATAACCCCGGATAAGCTGTAAAATAATTCAACCTGAAACGTTCATGGTCTCCATAAGTGGTTCGCAAGATTCCAGGCCATGGAAACTTGATACATAAATTTCCGCTAATGTTATTTCCTGTCAGCTCAATTCCATTTTCATCAAGTAGACAAGGATGAACTCCCGGCAATGGAAGTGTAGCATAAGAAGGTTTATGTGGAGTTACATTAGCAAGGTTGGAAATCATAATGCCACCCGTTTCAGTCTGCCACCAAGTATCTACTACAGGACAATTTTCTTTGCCAATATTTTTATGATACCAGTGCCATGCTTCCTCATTGATCGGTTCGCCCACGC
>JANOXC010000001.1:0-19807 GCA_031418215.1 Bacteroidota bacterium | reverse complement strand
ACCTTACAACAGCGATTTATCAAATCATTGTCAAGGATGCCAACGGATGTACGCAATCAACAACGGCCAATGTCGCAACACCAACAGCAGTTGCCATTACTTCTGCCATACCAACAGCAGTAAGTTGTAATGGCGGGAATAATGGATCGATAGTTATTACAGCCAACGGTGGAACAGCACCATTACAATATTCCAATAACAATGGAACGACCTATCAAGCAGGGAATACATTCAATAACCTTACAACAGCGATTTATCAAATCATTGTCAAGGATGCTAACGGATGTACGCAATCAATGACGGCCAATGTCGCAACACCAACAGCAGTCGTCTTAACTTCTGCCACACCAACAGCAGTAAGTTGTAATGGTGGGAATAATGGATCGATAATTATAACTGCCAATGGCGGAACAGCACCATTGCAATATTCCAACAACAACGGAACTACCTACCAGGCAAGTAATACATTCAACAACTTAACGGCTGCCAATTATCAAATCATTATCAAGGATGCCAACGGTTGTACCCAATCAACAACTTCAATTGTTACAGCTCCAGCCGGATTATCATTCTTTGCACCGGTAACTCCTGCAAATTGTGGTAATAACAATGGTTCGATTATTATCAACGCTATTGGCGGGACAGCACCCTTACAGTATTCAACAAATGGCGGAGTCGTTTACCAGGCTTCCAATACATTTAATAATTTATTCGCCGGCAATTATACTATTATTGTAAAGGATGCTAATGGTTGTACTGTAAGCGGGAATACGAATATTAATAATCTTGCGGCCCCAATTATTACTTCAACACCGGTTGTAAATGTTACCTGCAATGGTGGAAATAACGGATCATTAATTATTAATGCAAATGGCGGAACAGCACCTTTGCAATATTCAATCAATAACGGATCAACATTTCAGGGAGTAAATACTTTTAACAACCTGACTGCAGCAAATTATCAAATCATAGTTAAGGACGCCAACGGATGTACACAATCAACATCAGCTAATGTTACTTCCCCTGCTGCAGTCGCCATTACATCGTCAGTACCGACAAGTGTCAGTTGCAATGGAGGAAGCAATGGATCAATAGTGATTATTGCAAACGGCGGCACGTCACCTTTACAATATTCCATCAATAATGGTACAACATTTCAGGCTGGCAATGCCTTTAATAATTTAACAGCTGCTAACTATCAAGTTGTAATTCAGGATGCAAATGGTTGCTCGCAATCAACAACAACTATTGTAACAACTCCGGCATTGTTGGTTATTGTTTCTGCCAATTCTATTGCTGTTGCTTGTAATGGTGGAAGTAATGGCGGCATAACGATTTCGGCCAATGGCGGCACAGCACCATTGCAATACTCCATCAACAATGGTGTGAATTTTCAGGGCTTTAATGTTTTTTCAAATCTTAATGCTGCCAATTACCAGGTTGTGGTGAAAGATGCCAATGGCTGTCAGCAATCAACAACTGCTATAATAAATTCGCCTGCAGCAATTGCATTTACTTCACAAATAGCAGATGCGAATTGTGGAAACAGTAATGGGTCAATCCTTGTAAACGCCAATGGAGGAACAGCTCCCTTGCAATATTCCAATAATGGTGGTGCAACATTCCAGGCCGGAAATTCATTCAATAATTTATTTGCAGGGAATTACAATATAGTAGTTAAAGATGCAAATGGATGTACCTTGAATGGTAATTCATTAGTTAATAATCTTGCCGCACCTGCCATTACCACAGTGCCTGTTGTAAATGTTACCTGCAATGGAGGAAACAATGGCTCCATCACTATAATTGCGAACGGGGGAACAGGTGCTCTGCAATATTCCATCAACAACGGAACATCATTCCAGGCTGGTAATGTCTTCAATAACCTTACAGCAGCAGCTTACCAGGTGATTGTTAAAGATGCCAGCGGATGTACACAATCAACTGCGGTGAATGTAATTTCTCCAACAGCGGTTAATATTGTATCAGTTATACCAAATAATGTAAGTTGCAATGGTGGCAATAACGGAGCTATTGTAATTACAGCAAATGGTGGAACTGCACCACTGCAATATTCCATCAACAACGGAGTTGCTTTTCAAGCAGGAAATACATTCAACAATTTAACCGCTGCGAATTATCAGATTGTGGTGAAGGACGCTAACGGTTGTTCACAATCATCTACGGCAAATGTCATTGCTCCTTCTGCAGTTTCCATTACTTCAGCTGTTCCAACAGATATTACATGTAATGGTGCAGGCAACGGTTCGATATTGATCTCGGCTAGTGGTGGAACAGCTCCCTTGTTATTTTCCATCAACAATGGCTCTACTTTCCAGGCTAGTAATTTGTTCAGTAATTTATCACCAACAGGCTATTCAATTGTAGTACAGGATGCAAATGGATGTACAGCCACCAATAATGCAAACATTGTTCAACCAAGTGCAATTACAGGAAATGCTGTTGTTACAAATGCTAATTGCAATCAATCGGACGGATCAATTTTGGTGAATGCCAATGGCTGAACAGGTGCTTTGCAATATAGTATTAATGGAGGAATAACATTTCAGTCACCCACGACATTTCTTGCATTGGCCGCAAATAATTATTCCATTATTGTGAAAGATGCGAATGGCTGTACGATTACTATACAGGCTGTGGTGAATAACAATGCAGCACCTTCTATTACCAATCTAGCCTCGACTACTATAACCTGTAATGGCAGTAATAATGGCAGCATCACAATAACTGCGAATGGAGGAACCCCTCCTTTACAATATTCTATTAATAATGGGGTGACATTCCAGGCAACGGGCAACTTCAATAATTTACCTCCTGGGAACTATGCAATTGTTATAAAAGATGGAACCGGATGTACTGATGTTTCCGTTGTTAATTTAACACAACCTACTGTTCTGAATTCCGGATTTACTCCTGTAACTGCAACATGCGGTTTGAATAATGGATCAATAACTTTTAATGCAAGTGGCGGAACGATGCCTTATTTGTACAGCATTAATAATGGAGTAACCTTTCAGGCTTCAAACTCCTTTAGTAATTTAAATGCCGGAAATTTTCAATTTGTAGTGAAAGATTCAAGTGGCTGTGTTGCCAGTGGTGTTGCTGCAGTTGCTGCGGCTCCCTCACCGGTAATCAACAATGTTGCTATCATTCAGGAAACATGTATTGGTGCAAACAATGGATCAATAACAATTTCAACAACCAATGGAACAGCCCCTCTTCAATATTCTATTAATAATGGACTGACATTTCAGGCTTCCAATCAGTTTGCTAATCTAATTCCGGGAAATTATTCCATTATTGTAAAGGATGCCAATTCATGTACAGCAACATCCAATAACAACATCATTAATGCACCACCTGCAATTTTAGCGAACGGAGTTACTGTTAATGCCAATTGTAATCAGGCCGATGGCTCAGTTACAATCAACTCAAATGGTGGAACGGGAGTGCTGCAATATAGTATCGATGGTGGAATTTCTTTTCAATCTTCAGCAATCTTTAACTTCCTTACAGCCGGGAATTATAATATTATTATTCGTGATGCAAACAACTGTAGCATAAACCTGCCTGTAATAGTAAACAATAATGCTTCTCCGGCAATTTCAAATGTATCATCAGCAAACATAACTTGTAATGGAGCAAACAACGGAGTTGTTACAGTAGTTGCCAATGGAGGCACTGCGCCATTGCAATTTTCTGTTAATAATGGATTGAGTTATCAGACGACTAATTTGTTTAATAATTTAGTGCCCGGTAGTTATGCTGTTGTTGTTAAAGATGCAGCAGGATGTCTTGTTTCCTCCTCAGCAATTATTACACAGCCGCCTGTCCTTACGCTTTCAGGAAATTCAAACACGGCGACGTGTGGAAATAGTAATGGCACAATAACATTGAGCGGAGCAGGGGGGACTGTTCCATATTTATTCTCCATTGATAATGGAAATACTTTTCTTCCGGATACTAATTATACAAACCTTCCATCTATAAATTATCAAATTGTGATTAAGGATGGCAATGGTTGTTTGGGAAATTCCAATATTGTTGTGCAGAACACTATTCCACCAACTATAAATAATCTTGCTGTTACAAATGTAACCTGTAACGGATTAAATAACGGTTCAATTTCTATTTCTACAATTGGCGGAACAGCACCTCTTTCCTATTCTAATAACGGAGGAGCAACTTATCAGGCTTCAAATAAATTTATCAATCTTCCTCCGGGTAATTATCCAATTATGACGCGAGATGCTTTTGGATGTATTGCCATTTCCAATGCGATAATAACACAACCTTTAATAATTAATGCAGTTTCATCTGCAGTTGCGGCAAACTGCGGGCAGTCAAATGGGTCGTTGACGATTAATGCAGGGGGAGGAAGCGGGATATTGCAATTCAGCATTGATGGTGGAGCAAACTTCCAGACCGGTAACCTTTTTAATAATTTGGCTTCAAATAATTACAGTGTTGTTGTAAAGGATTCTGCTGGATGCAATATTAGCCTGAGTTCTTTAGTGCCCGCTGCAGCAGCACCTGTAATCAATTCTTCGCCTGTTGTGAATGCAAGTTGTTTCGGTGTCAACAATGGATCGATCATTATTAATGGCACAGGTGGATCTGGAACTTATATATATAGTATCAATGGTGGAATTTCCACACAGGCTTCAAATCAATTTGCTAATCTTCCTGCCGGAAGTTATAACCTGGTCATAATAGATACAGCAGGGTGCAGGGATACTTCAACCGTTTTGATTAGTTCTCCTGCTGCTATTAATGTTAATGTTGTAACAGTTTCTGCCTCTTGCAACAATTCCAACGGAAGCATTACAGTAAATGGTGTTGGTGGTATTGGGGCATTACAATACAGCAATGACAATGGCATTTCATTTCAGGCAAGCAATGTATTTCTGAATCAGGCAGCCGGAAATTATGCTATTGTGGTTAAGGACGCTAATGGATGTACCGGGAACAGCAACGCTGCCGTTAACAACCTCAATGCTCCTGTGATATCAGGTATTCCCTACCAGAATGTATCCTGCCATAATGGAAACAATGGAAGCATTTCCATTAATGCAAATGGTGGATCCGGTTTATTGCAATATTCGATTGATAATGGACAAAGTTTTCTGACTACGAATCAATTTAACAATTTATCATCCGGAAGCTACAGTATAATAGTACAGGATACGATCGGTTGTCAAGCCAGTTCAAGTGTTGTCATTCAGTCGCCGACACAAATATTATTTAATAGCGTCCCATTGCCTGCTTCTTGCGGAAATGCAAATGGTTCAATCACTATCAATGCCATTGGTGGTACACCGCCTTACACTTACAGCAACAACAATGGAGGAACCTACACAGCAAATAATATTTTTCCTTCATTATTGGCAGGTAATTACAACGTCATTGTAAAAGATGGCAATGGATGTGTGGAATCAGCTTTAGCTGCTGTCATTAATTTAAACGGACCGGCCATAGCAAATTCTCAAATCAGCAACATCACGTGCAATGGATTGAATGACGGTAGTATTATTTTGACGGCGAACGGCGGAACTGGTGCACTGCAATATTCCATTACTAATGGACTTGCTTTCCAGAACGGGAATATTTTTAACAATCTTTCACCGGGTAATTATATTACTGTTGTGCAGGATGCAAGTGGATGTAAAGCGACTGATACAGTAAATATTTTACAACCTACTGCATTAAATCTTGCAGCCAATGCCAACGCTTCTACCTGCAGCCATCCAAATGCTTCTATTTCCATTATTGCCGGTGGGGGAACAGGCTTAATTCAATACTCTGCTGATAGTGGAATTACTTACCAGTTACAAAACCAGTTCACCAATATATATAGCGGAAACTATACCATTTTCATCCGGGACTTAAATGGATGTACAGCTACATTACAACTTGGCGTTGGCGATGCTCCCGCCCCTGTAATTACCGGCACAGTGGTGAATGCCTTGAGTTGTTATGGTGTGAATAACGGAACCATTCTTGTTAATACTAATGGAGGGACTGCACCATTGCAGTTCAGCGCCGACAATGGAAATACCTTTCAAGCCTCATCACAGTTTAACAATTTAGGAATAGGGAACTTTTCAATTTTAGTGAGTGATGCAAATGGCTGTACAGTGAGCACGGCAGCGATAGTTAATCAACCGCAGCAGCTCAATTATACCATTACTCCTGCAGCATCAACCTGTGGAAATGCGAATGGAGGAATCAACATCACTAATGTAACAGGGGGAACCGGCGCGTATGTTTATTCTATTGATTCAGGATTAACATTTGGTAATGCCAACCAATTTAGCAATCTGTTATCAGGAACTTATCATGTTGTTGTGAAGGATGCCAATGGTTGCTCCATCGTTTATTCAGTCGGCATAGTGAATATAGCTGGTCCATCCATCAACAACGTTAACGTAACGGATCCACTGTGCAACGGCAGTGCAAATGGAATCATCATCCTGAATCAATCCGGAGGAACAGGGCCATTCCAGTACAGTATCAATAACGGAACTTCTTACCAGGCGGGGAATATTTTCAATAACCTTTTCGCAGGGAATTATAATTTGGTAATTAAAGATGCCAATGGCTGTTCAGTTAATTCGCCCGTCACAATTCAGCAACCTGACTCAATAGTTTATACATTGGGGCTGTCAATTGCTACTTGCGGAAATACGAATGGAATCATCTTAATAAATGCACAAGGTGGAACAGGGGCTTACCAGTACAGCATTAATGCAGGCGGCAACTATCAAACTTCGAATATTTTTAATAATCTGGCCGGCGGTAGTTATGGAATTGTTGTGATGGATGCAAATAATTGTACAGCATACGGCAATGCACTCATACAGTCAACACCTGCTGTTTCACTTGGGATTGTCAATACTTTAAATGCCACATGTTTTGGTTTTAACAATGGTGCACTTACCCTTGTTTCAGCCAATGGAACCGCACCATTTAATTACAGTATGGATAATGGAAACACCTGGCAGACTAATACTTTTTTCAGTGGACTAACGGCAGGTAATTATTATTTGCATGTGAGGGATTTAAATGGATGCCTCGATTCAATTTCGGCAAGTATTTCGCAGCCCTCGCAGTTGTTATTAAATTCATCAACAGCTCCTGTTATCTGCATTGGTCAGAATACTACTTTAATCGCACAGGCTGCAGGCGGGGTTCAGCCTTATATATATAATTGGAATACGGGATTTGTTGGCAATAGCTACAATGTTAGTCCGACTGTAACTACCAGTTATAATGTTACGGCTATCGACAGCAATGGTTGTTTTACAACACCATTCACGGTTAATGTTACCGTTCGTCAGCCATTGAATGTAGTAATTTCTCCATCGGATACAATTTGTGAAGGAGAAACCATCAGCATCACTTCCAGTGCAACAGGAGGTACGGGCGGACCTTATAATTACACCTGGACCAATACTGCTTCCATCAATTCCCGCATTCTAGTTCAGCCCGGTTTAACAACTACCTATGTTGTAACCGTTAATGATGGTTGTACTGTTCTACCTGCAAACGCATCAACAACTATTGTGGTGAACCTGAAACCGAAAGCAATGTTTACTTTCCAACCCGGCTTTGGTTGCCTGCCATTATCAGTAACATTTGATAATACTTCTACCGGGGCTCTTACCTATAGCTGGACATTTGGCGATGGCAATCATGCAACCATTTCAGATCCCAATCATATATATACGCAGGCAGGCAATTTTGATGTAACACTTCAGGTTACTTCTGCTTTTGGATGTACTGATGTAGCCAGCATATTAAATGCAATTCATGCATATGACAGGCCAACAGCAGCGTTCACACCCGATCCTGCAAAAACAACAATGCTGCAACCGCAGATTACTTTTATCAATCGCAGCACGCCTGCCAACTCCTGGTTTTGGGATTTTGGAGATGGCGTGGGTACTTCGGAGGACATGAATCCTGTTTACCGTTATACGCAAACCGGAGTCTATCCTGTGATGTTAATTGCTGTTACCAGTCAGTCGTGCAAGGATACGGCTTATGGGGAAGTTATTATTGAAGATGCCATCACGATCTTTGTGCCCAATGCTTTTACACCTGAAGGCGATGGTAAGAACGACTATTTTACTGTTTATGGCGAAGGGCTGATGAGCGCTGAATTACAGATATTCAATCGATGGGGAGATGTTATTTATCGTGATAACACGCTTGTTAGTCCGGGTTGGGACGGACTCTCAGCTAACGGCAATGAATGCGAAGAAGGGGTATATATATATTTGGTTAAAGCCCAGGATAATCAGGGCCACTGGCATGAGTTGACCGGGTCTGTTACACTTGTTCGCTGATAACAAGAATTATGTTCAATTATTTTTCTTTGCTGTTTTTTAAAAGCAGAATGCTGTTTATCGCCAAAAGCCCCATCAGTGTGATGTAAGATACCTTTTCTGGCAATGTTCCCTGAAAATTATCGCTGATGCCATTGTATAAAATCCAGACAATAAAAAAAATATTACCAGCAAAGGCTAGTGTATTGAGTTTACTTTTTATTGCATTCACTTTTTTGGTTGATTTGTTTTTATTGGCAATTTAATAGGAATAGAACGGATGCATAAATAACTATTTAAAACACTTGATATTGCTTAAGTAATTTTATTTCTGCCCCACGCTGTTCACTTCAATCCAGTAACCATCAGGATCCTGGAAAAAAATCTGCTTGATGCCATCAGCACGGATGTTTATTTTATCAGGTACTCCCGGCCAGTCAGAATAATGGATATTCTTTTGCTGAAGCGACGTAAGCAGTGCATCGAAGTTATCCGTTGTCAATGCCACATGAACAGCTTTATTGATCGTCACTTTTTCTTTCAGAATGGAAATAAGGTGCAACTCTTTTCCTTCACCCAAAGAGAACCAGCGTATCCCGTCAATTTTAGTTTTGTTGGTGATTTCAGGAAGTTTTAAAATGTTATGGTAAAAATCTGCTGAGCGGTCAACGTCTGTTACAGATAAGGCCAGGTGGTTGAACGTTAAATTAAAAGTTGTGGTGTCTTGTGCCTGAACCCCGAAAGTAAATTGAAGTGCAAACAGAAGCAATAATATTTTTTTCATGAGCATTTATATTTCAGTTAATCTTGGAATTAATTCACTTTCCAAATGTTTTTTTTCTAATTCGTCCACATGTTTCAAATGATTTTCAATATGTAAAAACTGAATGGCAATAGCGGCCAAAACCATCATTCCTGCAAATGCAAGAACAGTGTATTCCCAGCTGAAATTTAACTTTATGGGGCCAATCAATTTGGCCCCCACGATGCGGCCCATGTTTCCAATAGTCATATAAATAGTAAACTGACTGGCAGAAACTTTTTTCCAGCAGCATTGCATGGCAATTGCAAAGATGCCAATACAACCAAAGACATACAGCAATTGATAAACCGTCATGTAGCTTACAATGAAAAATGTGTTTGTCCAGTATGGTTTTAAAAAAACAAATCCGGCAGTTAATCCTATCAATAAGAAAAAATATATATTCAACATGCGTATTTTCCCAAAACGATCTATCAAAACTCCACCTATCAGCATGCCGCCAATACCGCCAATCAAACTTGCGGTAGCAAAATATTGTGAATAATCCTGGTCTGTCCAGTTAAGTGCCTGCACAGTAAAGATGGGAAGAAGGGTAGCAATATAATTATAAGACCCCTGTGAAATAAACATCAGTACCGCCAGCAACAAACTGTTGCGCAAACTAAATACTTTATATAGTGATTTGAAGATGACAGACCAACTCGACAATTGCATTTTTTTTGTTTCGTGGGATGCTGCGCCTGTACTCCACGGCAACAGCTTTTCACCCGGACGCTCTCTAAGACATACGGGCACAAGCATGATTAACCCAACAGCAATTGAAAGTGTAAGTATGGAAGCTGTAAATCCATATTTGTTGAGGATCCAACTACCCAATGCCAATGATGCTGACGTCCCAATAATTTTTGCTCCCCACATGTAACCATTTGCCTTTGCCTGTTGATGTGTTGGCACCACATCGATGGCCATACCATCAGTAGCAACATCCTGGAATGCGCCAAAAAATCCGACAGCAAAACCGGCAACGGTAAGGAGCCACATATTATTTAACGGGTCATTTACAAATGCCATTGCTATAAAACTTGCAATCAAACCTAATTGTCCTAACATCACCCATGGCCTTCTGCGGCCCATTGGTAAATAAGTAAAGCGGTCCATCAGCGGAGCTACCACTATTTTAAAACTCCAGGGTAATCCTACTGCAGCTACAAAACCACCAATTTCTCCGGGTGTTTTGCCATTCATGGCCATCCATGCCGGGATGCCAAAAAATGCCATGCCTTCCGGAATACCCTGTGCAACATATAAAGCGATAAAGATGAAATACCTCAAAAATGTATTTTCCGATAAGGCGGGTAATGGTTTACTCATAGTTGATCGAATGTACTAATCATATCTAAAAATTAGCAAAGCGAAAAATACGAAAAAAACAACTAAAAGAATTTTACTCACAAACATCAAACATTTTTTATCAATTTATTTTGATGCAATAATTATTAAGTCAATAACTTCAGCACCATTTGTCATGCTAGATTTTATCCTGATTAAGTTTAATATTTTAAAACCGTTTTGGTTTAAAAGGGAATTTAAATTATCGGAATTGTAAAAGTGCATATATATTTCATCCCCGGTACTTCCTTTTTGAAAACCCGAATTGGCATACTCACCTTCCATAGTACTGAGGTAAATTATTCCGTTGTTGTTTAATCTCGAATAAGAATCACTAAATAATTTGGCTGATTCCTGAATGGAAAGATAAGGCAGGCAAAAGCCACACATTATTGCATCATAGGTTTCTTTCAGGGTGCTGATATTTCTACAGTCCATAATTTCAAACTGCGCATCAGGGTTGTTGGCTTTGGCAAGTGCAATCATATTTGGAGAAAGATCTGTACCAAGAATTTTGAAATCAGGCCTTTCGTTTAGCAGGTATTTTGTAATATTCCCGGGACCGCAAGCCAGCTCTAGTATAATTGCGTTTTGTTGAGGAATGGCATTGCAAAATAAGTTTAAGGTATCAGCATAGAGTCCAACATCCATAAACTTGGTTTGGTATAAATTCGCATGCTTGTTGAAAACCTCCACTGCGATTTTGTTTTTATCCAAATTGTTCAAAGTCAGTCTTGCAAGATTGATGTTATTTTATAGATTGTACTTTGGCTGTTACAGACCAAGTTTGGGTTTAAAAGTAATTAAAAGAATAAGAACTATTAGTGAAATAATTGTCCCAACGGGTAAATACCATAATGTCATAATGGAGATCAATATACCAAGAGGGAAGGTCCAATATTTGTTTGTCCAAAGTCCGAAAATAAATATTAACCAGAGCAAGCCAAACAATATGAACAATGGCCCGATTTTAAATACATCAATATTAAATTTGTAAAATAAATTAGCCCAAGGCCCGGGTTTTTCCGGCCCGATATATTTTCTTTTTAATATGACAAAAAATCCATCAATCAACATATAGGCGCCATTTAGAAACCCGAGAATTGCAATTAATATTTTCATATGTGATGTTAGGTCTCTTAAAGTCGTATTAATTTAACTTTTCTTCTTACTTACTATGACTTTCTTTATCCATAAATTGGCTCATCCTGCATTTTGGATGGCTTTGGCTGTTACACGAATGTTGGAATTGTGCCATTTTCGTTATAGCCACTCATAGACACGGACAGCTTAGCTCAAAGTGACGGATCTATAACTATCAGGATACGCCAGACAGGGCGCATTTTCCAGTGTACCTACTGATTTATTTTACGCGGATTAATGTTTTCTGTTTTTTCATTTTTTTCAGCCATCCATTTGGCAATGCAATATTTAGGGATAGTTCCATCGAATAAAGCTTGCGCTCAATATAACTTTTAATTATTGGGGGTAGTTCGTAAAAACTTTTGTCAACCCGAAACGTTTTTACATCAAAGCCCTTAAAATGATTTTCAATTGAAATCATTTGATTTTTATAAATGATGAATAACCCCAATATGGTAAGTGTTTGGTAAACGATTATTTGCTCAACGATTGTGTCATTGTCGATGTCCTTCAATTCAATATAATCGTCTAAAAAATTTATATCTTGTACTCCAACTATGAAGTCTGGTAACGCCTCCCTCTCAAAATTCCACATTTTTGTGATACTGCTGCCTTCTATTTTAAAATTTATTGCGGTCGCTTTAATGTTTGTTGTGTCATTATTTTGCAACGTATAGGGTCCTTTTATTTCATTCAATATGGTGAGATAATCTCCTGATTTGTCCGAATATTCGTAGATTTTGTAAATAGGCTTCTCTAAGTCAAATGCACTTTTTAAAGAATCATTGAGAAAATGAGATATTTCATTTTTAGCAAGTAATTTTCCTGGGCACATTTGACCTTGTGAAAATAATGATGTAGTTGCCCATAATATTAATATGACAATAAAAAATGGCTTTGAAATTGTCATTTTTAGTTAAGTAGAGTATTTATTTAAAAGAGAAGATAACTATCTTACAATTGTTATGGATACGCACTTTGTAAGTCGAAGTGCCACCACTTTTTTTATTATTAAATTATATTGCAATGAATAATTAAAAGTCTCTTTGGCAAAGTAGTCTTGTTACTTGAAACCAATAGTTCAGCTAATGAACAAATATAATTTTCTTTTGAGAATGTTTTGTCAGATACCGATATTATTTCTTGACATGATATCCGTAAATTACTTTTTCATGATTTTAGATATAATCAGTAATAAATGGTAAAGGTATTTTATTGTTTTGGCTTTAAAGAATGTGTTATGCAAACGGGCGAAAGATGTCTGCAAAACACGAATAATTCAAGCTGGACTCGGCTGAGATTGATTTTTGAAGAAGAAAAATTATTTAAAATATAATCTGCTAATTGTCGATAATTGTATGTTTTTGTCACAAGGGTTCATTTTGTGGGATAAAACTTTCAAATTTTATTAAAAATGTCTACTGCCTACTGTTTGCTTTTAATTTATACTCCAAATCCCCTACTAATAACTCTTGAATACTCCTGACCAACAGCATAACTCTTTCGGTTTTTATCTAACGCTTCCTGACTGATCACATCCGACTTAAAATGCTTTTTAAAATAATCCAATGTTGCAGTGTTGTCAATCCAGTAACCATAATACACTCGCCGGGACATGATGAGGATGACAAGGCTGTTTGAATCCAGTCTGATTTCCCTGATGGGAATTAATTCATCAGCATCAATTTCCAATTGCCATGTGCAAAATCACTTATTAAACTATCAAAATCAGGGTTTGCTTTTGGCATGAAAAAAAAGTGCTCTCAAGAATGTGAACAGCAAACCGGGTTTGGACTGATTCTTTGACGTGGGATCTATTGTAAATTTTAAATAATGGTTATCTGAAATGGATTTAATCAAGTGTTTAAAGTATTCTATTATTTACATTTCATTGCATTGTGTTGATACCATAATTGATTTAAAATTCAAATGCTGATGTATTGCACGAGACACATGATACCGGATCATAAAACATTTTTAATGAATGCATCCAGTTTTACTCTTTTACAAATTTACCCACTTTATTTCCCACATTAATAAAATAAATACCAGATGAAAGTAACGAAACGTCCAGTTCTACATTTTCTCTGTTAATATTTGAATAAGGTAATTGCAAAACAATTTCACCAAACAAATTCAAAATAACAACAGTAGCTCCATAATTTACATTTAGCTTGATCAAATGATGGCAAGGATTTGGAAAAATGAGCAGCGGGGAATTCTTGTTTCTTATGTTCTGAATACCTGTGGTATTAACCGGAAGATACCGAGCTGATGCAAAATAAGAATTTGAACTGTTGCTGTAATAGCCTGACAAAACAATTTTACCATCTTGTTGCGAGACGAGTGATCCAGGTCCGTCATGATAACCGTTAAAGTCAGTTGTTACAAAACCATTAATCCCAAATGTACTGTCTAAAAAGCCATTTGAATTATGGCATGATAACAAAAAATCTCTATCGCTTCCCGGAAAATGATAAGTACCTGCTGTTACAATTTTACCATTTGACATTATGATAGATTTACAGGCATCTGATGATGCTGAGCCAAAAAAGGTGGTTGAGATGCCGCTATTGCCAAATCCTGTATCCAGAGAACCGTCGCTGTTATAACGAACGATGCACATGTTAAATCCTGCTGTATGTCCTGTAACAACTATTTTATCGTCGGGTTGTAAAAAAACACTTCTTGCCAAACCATTAGGTGTTATTACAATGCCGCCAGCCCCAAAAGTAGTATCCAATGCGCCATTTGGATTATATCGAACTACGGCAATATCATTCAATGTATATCCTGCTACCACAATTTTCCCATCGGGTTGAACAATAACAGAAGCAGCAACATTTAAATCAGGAACAATTTGTAACGTCACAATACCATCATGATCGAAAGTTGTATCGCAAACGCCATTGCTTTTTAATCTAAAAAGTATGATGTCGCTGTTAAGACCAAAACCATGAGAACCACCAATAATAATATTTCCATCATTTTGAAGTGCGATTGCATTTATATTATAAGATATAAACCCGCCAGGTTCAAGGATGATTACGATACCTCCAGTTCCAAATGTGCTATCCAATGATCCATCTGGTTCATACCTGATAAGTGCCAGATTGCTGTTTCCTGATCCTGACACAATACCGCACAATAGAATTTTTCCATCAGTCTGTAATACCATTGAATTAGCGTACTCGTTGCTTAAGGCAATATCTGTTGTTACTATTCCAGTTGTGCCAAAAGTGGTATCCAGCGACCCATCAGTATTATATCGGACTACCGAGAAATCATTACCTGTTGCGGTCTGGGAAACAACACCTGCAGCTAACATTTTTCCGTCATTTTGGATTAGATTGCTATAGCAGATTGAGCCATTTCCAAAAACAGTCATTACTTTTCCATTAATACCGAAAGCACTGTCTAAATCTCCAGGACTTTGTGCGTATATATAATTAATAAACAAACAGAGAACTATTGAAAGTGTTTTTTTCATAAGTGAAATTTTACTTCCAGTTATTATTAATATTGATCCAAGTAGTGAAGTTAAGAAATTATTTTATTTAACTAATCAAGAACAGGCAACTAATTTATTTTCGATTAGTTAGTCTGCAGCGTCTGCAAAACCTTAATCCCATTATCATTCCGCGGATCTAACTCTACTGATTTTTTATAATTTACAATAGCCAATTCTTTGTTGCCATCTTTTAAATATGCTTCGCCTAAACTATCATAAACATTTCCTGATTTAGGGAATGCCTCAACATTGATCTTGAACAATTCTATAGCTTCTTTCACTTTACCTGATTGTAATAATTGGTATCCTGCACTGTTCATTTCACTTTCATCAACTGTATAGATTTCAGATTTTTTTAATTTACTGTATTGCTCAAGACCTGATGAAATGCCATTTTCTTTCATTTCCTTCAGCAATAAATTCGCTAAAGATTTTTTAGGCATATTATAAGTTTTGCCATATAAGATTCCCATAATTGCAGTACTCATTTTATTCAATGGCGCCCCACCCGTATTATTTAATAAAACGATGAGGTTCTTGTCAGACGGAACCCGGGCAATCAGCGTATTAAATCCATTGATGCCACCGTTATGAGTTATAATTGCAACACTGTCTTTTGTGTTCCCGATTCGTGATGTTCCAATGCCCCAACCGTAGCCATAAAAACCTCCATCGTCCGAAATATGTTTAGTAAATAACAAATCCATATATTGTTTTTGAAGGAGCTGGTTGGTATATAAGGCCTGATCCCATAGATATAAATCTTCAACAGTGGAATACAATGATCCGGCAGCATACGGAATTGACATATCCAAATAGTCTGCATTAATATAATCGCTTCCCTTTTTTTCATATCCTGAAGCTCTTTTCATCAATATCGTTTCATGATGATCAAATCCAGTATTGTTCATCTTGAGTGGAGTCAGAATATTTTCCTGCAGTACTTGTTGATACGATTTACCGGTTACTTTTTCGATGATGACACCCAATACAAAATATCCTGAATTACTGTAAGCAAATTTTTCTCCCGGCTTGAATTCCAGTGTTGAGTCAGCGAAATATCTAATAAACTCCGAAGGGCTATAGGGATTACGGCCTTTGACTTTAAAGAAGTGAGGAAAATCAGTGTAGTTTGGAATCCCTGAAGTGTGCGTTAATAAATGATGAATGGTAATTTTATCTCCATTTGCTTTTGGGTAATCAGGAAGGTAAGTGGAAATGGGAATAGCTAATTTTAATTTTCCTTGTTGAACTAATTGCATGATCAACATGGAAGTAAATTGTTTGGTGATGGACCCCAGCCGGTGTTTAGTGTCCGATTGATTTGAAATATTCCATTCCATATTCGCCAGACCAAAGCCCTTCTTATAAATTATTTTACCGTGTTCCGCTACCAAAACAGAACCGTTAAATTGGTCGTATTCGGTGTACTTGCCTATCAATTCATCAAGTTGTGCTGTTTTGTTTTGTCCGAAGGAAAGATTAGGTGTTAAGAAGAAGATGAAGAGTCCAATCATCCTTATTCTTGTGATGCCATAACTTGAATGTTGATTCATGATTTTAGTTGTTGACGATAATATTGTTTGCAGCAGCAAATGTAATGCAATCAAATATGCTACCTCTTTATGATCCACTATCTGCATTGTTTGCTCCTTTGTCATTCAGGAGGAAACTATTTGCAACTTGCCTGAAAGTTTTTGGCGGGCATCAGATTTTATTTATTATTTAAACATTAAGGGGGGATTTAAATAGATTCCTCCTGAAGGACAACCGGGGGATTGGGATTGTTAATGTTATGCCGTAAAATTAGTAGTGCGGTTCAATATTAAATATAGTTATCTTTTGAGAATATTTTAATAGACGAGAACTGTTTTACTTTTCAAGATGTCTTTTGAATGAATTAAAGTCTCAAGATTGAAGTATTGCGCCAGAGGGTGAAATTTTCTTATTTTTTACTAAAACTAAAACTGCTACTGCTACTGCCTACTGCTACTACTACTTCCTACTCACTTTGTAGTCTTACTTCCCATTTGCTCACCCATCTTTTCATATACTAAATCGTTGGGTTCCCATAATTCAATTTTGTTACCTTCTATATCAAGGATATGAACAAACTTTCCGTAATCAAATGTTTGAATAGTGTCAGTTATCATTACACTATCTCTTTTGAACGCTGCAACAAGTCCTTCTAAGTCCGCTACTCTGTAATTAATCATAAAATCTTTTGTTGACGGTTCAAAGTATTTCGTTGTTTCCTTGAATGGACTCCATTGGGTAAATCCTTTTTTAGTGGTATCAGCGCCTTGCCTCCATTCAAAAACAGCACCGTATTGGTTCGTATTCAATCCAAGATGTACCTGGTACCATTCTCTCATTTTGGAGGGGCTCTTACATTTGAAAAAGATGCCGCCTAAGCCTGTTACTTTTTTCATTGAGGGCTTGTCGTCAGTTACTTTAGTGATGAATGACTTAAAAGCGAAACCAAGTCCGAATGTTGCGACTAAGGTCAATGTGAAGATTAGTTTCTTTTTCATTTTATTATGATTAATAATTTCCATAGGAGAATATTATATCAGGCAATGATCGTTTACCTTTACATGAATTCGATATATATATATATATTCTACAGTTTAATGAATTTTAACGGAGGCTGTTTGTTGTTTATTAATCGAATAAAGTAGAGCCCACTTGGTAAATCTGAAATATTAATAGCTGTTGTTTCTGATGCTTGTATCACTTTTGTTAAGCGCCCAAGTATATTATAAATTTGCAACTCTTCATTTATTATTATGTTGGTGAATTTAATTGTAGTGATCTCCGATGCAGGGTTTGGAAACAAACTCCAAAATAAATCCTGAATGTCATCGTCAACACCAACTGTTCCGCAATTAAATTGGAAACTGTAAGATGTGGTGTCTAAAGGACAAATAGCATTTGGATCGATTACTTTACACTCATATTTTCCTCCTGCAGTTATTAATAAGGTGTCTTCATTGGTCATGAAGGGTAATAGCGTATCATTTTTATACCATTGAATAGTTTCAAAACCGGATAAGAAACCATTGATGTGTAAGACGGCAAACGGAATGGTATCTCCAAGACAAGGATCGCCAACTGGCCAGATGTCAAAGTAATAGCCTGACCATAAAGGAAAATATGAATATCCTGTTGATAACTCAGAACAACCATTCGTCGTAGTAAGTACAGACATTAACCCGTAATTATATTGATAATAATTCGGAAGGTATTGGTTGGTTTGTGGGATAGCCAATCCATCGTAAAACCATTGATATGTATCACCCGGTTGTGTCCAAAGTGTATCATTCTGGCACAACACAGGATTAGTAGTATATATGGTTGGTGTATGATTACAAAATGTAACAGCAGTATCAAAAGTGCTTGTGTGTAATCCTTGCAGATCGCAACTTGTAGTGGTTAATGTTACTATATAAGTTCCGTTTGATAAATAAGAATGTGTTACGAAAGGAGAAGAGGATGTGTCGCCATCACCAAAATCCCAAAGATAGGTTTCCGCAGTACCAGGAAGGGTGGGTCTGAAAAGTACCTCATTTACGCCGAGACCAATAGTATATAGAAAGTTGGATTCAGGGAGTTGTTTATAATCCCACAAACTTAATGTATCGAAGACCTGTGTTTTTGCAGCATTCCTAATGTTTGCAGCATCAGTTGCACTTAAACCAAAATCAAAAGAAATTAAAGTAGGGTCCTTTTTAAAAATGCTAGCATAAAAACAACATGCAGCAGCATAGGAACCTGCAGCGGAAGGGTGACTTTCATCAGACTGATACAAATCAATAGACGGAAAATTTTGTCGCAGGTATTTCCACACAACAGAAACAGGAGATATCTCCCCGTTAATATCAGCTGCCAAATCCAAATAGCTTTTTCTTATGGTACTGTCCATGCCTTCATAAGTACACATGATCGGAAAAGGTGCACAGTTTGACATATCCCCATTTTTTCTCCCCCAAGTCATGTAGAGCATGGTTACTGAACAAAGGTTGTATTGCGTTGCTAAATAATCTAATTGAGAGCCGCCATTATTGAAAGTGCTGCTTTGTGTAACCGGTTCCTGACTTTGTCCCTGCAGCACAACATAATCCCAGCCACCTGCCATAATTTTACTTTGACTGATGCCATCGGCAACATGATCCGTTAACCGATATCCTCCGGGAGTATAACTGTCAAAAACTAATGTATCTCCAACCGACAAGGCAACATCATAGATGATTTGCGGTAAATTATTAACGCCGGTATAACTGTTTCCTAAAAACAACACCTTACGGGTTGTTTGTGCATTTAAGTTTGATTCTGTAATTAGCAGGAATGACAATACTAAAAAGAAAAGAAAGAAAATCCTTTTGTGGATGGCGCGGTACTTTTTCATATTCATTCTTATAAAGACTGTATCTCAAACCTGCCACGAGTACTTGGGTGCATTGAATGCCATGGCTCGATTAATGAATAAAGATAAGCTTCTTTTGAGAATATTTTATCAAGCCAAGATGGTTTTTCTTTGTAGAATGTTCTTTGAATGATTTAAAGTCATCCCGAGAACTCGCATACGCGTCAGGCTAATTTAGTGTTATTAACAATAGGATGTAGATATAATCAAGGGTTGCAGTGAAG